>DASXGO010000233.1:0-2030 GCA_036489055.1 Candidatus Cybelea sp.
GCAATCTCGGAGGTAACCGGTGGACGGTCCGGCTGGAACGCATCGACGAAAACGCCGACGGGGAAGCCTTCCTGACGCATGTGCCGGCTTTTATGCCGGCCAAAGCAGGTACGATTCGCGAGCTCGCAGCGCAGATGGGCGAGCGCACCTATCGCGCCGGCGAAACGATCTTCGATGAAGGCGAAGTTTGGCCGTATCTCGGGATCGTGAAACATGGAAAAGTGATCTACACGCTGCTCTCCCCCGACGGAAAGACGCACACGATCGGCGAGCGTCTGACGCACGATACCCTCAACGAGAGCGGGACCTTCGACGGCGGCGGCGCGACGACGCGTGCCGAAGCGCTCACCGATGCGACGGTCGTGACGCTTCCGAGCGAAGCCATCATGCACGCGGCCCGCGGCGACGCCGAACTCGCGCTCGGTTTTCTCGTTGCCTCGTCGCAAGCGCGGCGCCGCTCGATCGATACGATCGCCGACCTTGCATTCGCGCACGTGCTGCAGCGCGTCGCGAAGTTTCTGCTCGGTTATGCGCGCGCGTCGGTCGGCATGGCGCGCGGACTGCCCGGCGTGGAGAACCTCTCGCAGGCCCAGATTGCGGCCGCAGCGGGTACGGTTCGTGACATGGCAGCGCGCGCGCTCCTGCGTCTAAAGAATGCCGGCGCGTTGGAACTCGATCGCGGCCGCGTGCGGGCAATCGACCGTGCGCGTTTGGAAGCCTTCGCGCACAACGTCGAGGCCCCGCCGGTTTAGCGACCGCGTCGCTGCGCGATTATATCCGGTAGATACTTGCGGAGGCGTTGGGATCGACGAGCGCCGGATGGACGCGCGAGCCGCTGCACATGATCGTGTTGTGACCCATTTCGACCTTGACGCGCGCAACCTCGCCGCCCATTACGTCCTCGACGGCGCAGCCTTCCACCTTATTTGGAAAGCGCGCCATGATCACGTAGCGCCCCGGCTGTAGCGTGAGATCGCTAAAGAACCCGTGGTTATTGGTTTGCAGCGTCATGATGTGATTGGGCCCCTTCTCGAGATAGGGGCTTCTATAATAATAGAGCGTGGCGTTGGGTACCGGCTGACCGGTCTTCACGTCCACGACGGTGCCCGAAAGCCCAGCCGGCTCATCGGCCATCGCGACGGCGCCGAGAAGACCGGCGAGCGCGAGCATGGTTGCTAAAGTCTTCATGGCGGGGTTATTCCCCCAACTCGGTGGTTCTTAGACCGATTCGAGTGCGGCCGTCTCCTCGGCGGCAGCCTGCGAGTCGAAAGCCGCGCGCTTGCTCTTGGCAGCGGCATCGGCTAGCGGCTGATCGGCAACTTGCCGCGGCTTCTGCAGGACGTCGCGGCCTTTGCGCACCGCACCGAGGGCTCCGTTAAGCCGGCTCTCCATCTCGGCCAGCACGTCGGCCGCGTAACGGTCCGCGCCCTCGCGGATTTCGCGCGCGCGCTCCTCCGCCTCGCGAAGGACGACGTCTGCCGTCGTGCGTGCCCGCTGCACGATCTCGTTCTCGTCTACGAGCTCCCCGTGCTTGCTGGCCGCCTCGTCGACGATTGCCTGGGCCTTCTCCTGCGCGGCGCGCAGCATCCGCTCGTGATCCTTCGCGATGATCTTCGCGCGCCCGACCTCCTCGGGCAGCGATGCTCGGATCTTCTCGACGAGCTCGATCACTCGTTCCTCGGAAAGAATCCGATAGCCGGCGGGCAACCACGTTCCTTCGTGAACGTACGCTTCGAGTTTATCCAACACGCGATAGACCGACATTCCTACCTCCGTTGCAAGTGTGTGCGTTTCTCCGCCATGAGGCGAAGCACCGGTTCGGGGACGAATGCGGCGACGTCGCCGCCGAGAAAGAAGACTTCTTTGACCAGGCTGGAGCTTACGAACGAATATCGCTGATCCGACATCAAAAAGAGCGTGTCGGCATCGGAAAGCGAGCGATTCATCAGCGCCGCCGACATCTCGCTTTCAAAATCGGAGATCACGCGCAGCCCTTTGACGATCACGTCGGCGTGCGCGGCACGGACGTA
>DASXGO010000240.1:0-3360 GCA_036489055.1 Candidatus Cybelea sp.
TCTGCAGAAAGTCATTTCCTCGCTGCGCGCGTTGGAGTTTGAGCTTCCGCTGCAGGTCGTCAACTACCGTTAGAGTGCGAGCAGATGCGTAGCGTTGCGTTCGTCAGTTTGGGGTGTGCGAAAAACCTCGTCGACACCGAGGTGATGATCGCTAAGCTCGCGAGCGCGGGCTGGCGCCTCGAAGCCGAGTCGGAGCGCGCCGACACCGTCGTCATCAACACGTGCGCGTTCATCGATCCCGCCAAGGAAGAGTCCACCGAGGTCATCCTCGAGCACGCGTCGCGCAAGCGGCGCGATCAGCACCTGATTGTCGCCGGCTGCCTCGCGCAGCGTTACGGAACGCAGCTGCAGAGTTTGGTGCCCGAGATCGACGGCGTCGTCGGTACGGGCGCCTATGCGAGCATCGTCGAGCTCCTCGACGACGTCGAGGCGGGGCGCCGGCCGGTGCGCCTCGATCTGATCGCCGAGCCCGAGCACGACTTTTTGCCGCGGCTCGTCACGACGCCGCGCGCCACCGCCTATCTCAAGATCGCCGAAGGCTGCGATCACCCGTGTACGTTCTGCATTATCCCCCAACTCCGCGGCGCGTTTCGCAGCCGCAGCGAAGAATCGATTCTCGCCGAGGCGCGCGCGCTGGTTTCCGGGGGAGCAAAAGAGCTGATATTGATCGCGCAAGACACCTCGATGTGGGGGCGCGACCGCGGCGTGCGCCGGGGTGGCCTCGCCTCGCTGCTCGAGCGGCTCAACTCAATCGACGGTCTCCAATGGATTCGGTTGCTCTACCTTTATCCGGCAACGGTGGACCGCGAACTGATCGACGCGATCGCGGGGCTGCCGAAAGTCTGCAAATATATGGACATGCCGCTGCAGCACGCGCATCCGGACGTGCTGCGCGCGATGCGCCGGCCTTCCAACGGCGAGCGGTATTTGGAAATCCTCGACGAGTTTCGATCCCGGATCCCCGGCATCACGATGCGCTCGACGTTCATCGTGGGTTTTCCCGGCGAACGCGACGAGCACGCCGAGTATCTCGAGCGATGGATCGAGCGCGCGCAGCTCGACCGGGTCGGCTTCTTTGAATACAGTGCCGAAGAAGGGACGCCCGCCGCGCAGCTTCCGCAGCGAGCCGGCGTGCGACGGCGGCGCGAACGTCTCATTCGGTTGCGCGAGACCGCACGGCTCGGGTCGGAGCGCGCGCGGGCGAAACGCTGCGGACAGACGGTCCGCGTACTCGTCGAAGAGTCGCGTTATCTACGCGAGCGTGACCCGCTTCGGCGGAGGCTTGGGAGCGCGCGGGCATGGTTCGGACGCTCGGAAGGTGAAGCGCCGGGTGTCGATGGGGGAATCTACTTCACCGGCGACGCCGAGATCGGCGAGTTCGCGCCGGTGCTGCTCGAAGGGCACAGCTCGTTCGATTTCTACGGAGAGGCCGCCCTTCGACGAGGCTCAGGACAGGCGTGATTAAAAAGGTAGCAATCGTCGCGATCTTCGTGCTGCTGGGCATTGGCTCGGCTTTCGCGGGATTCGCGGTCGTCGAACATCGCAATCCGGTGACCGCGATCGAGCAAGTCTTCGTGCCGTTACCGTCGCAGGTCTTTGGCAAGGAGAATCTCCTGGTGCTGGTCGAGGGGCTCGACTACGATTACAATTCCAAAGACGAAGAGTTCTCGACCAACTCGCGCAGCGACGTCATCTGGACCGTCAATCTCGATTTCGCGAACAAGCGGATCTACGAGCTTTCGATACCGCGCGACATGATCGCCACGATGCCCAACGGCGCGCAGGCCAAGATCAATGTGGCGCAATCCGAAGGCGGCGTCAAAGAAGCCAAGAGCGTCATCGCGCAGTGGCTCGGCATTCCGGGCTTCGATCGCTACGTTATCCTGCGCATCGACGCCAGCAAAGCCTTCGTCAACGCGATCGGCGGCGTCGATGTCGCCGTCAAGTCGTCCGACTGTCTGAAATACAAAACCGGCTGCACCGGCGAGCGGCTCGACTACGACGACACCTGGGGCCATCTCCATATCCATCTCAAGGAAGGCTACCAGCATCTCAACGGCGAGCAGGCCGTGGGGTACATGCGCTACCGCGAGGACTGGTGCAGCGATCCGTGCCGTATCCTGCGCCAGCAACAAGTACTGCACGCGCTCACCGATAAACTCAAAGGCGACCGCATCAACACGCTGCTCCACATGGGAAATCTGCTGGCGGTCTTTCGGAAGTACGTCCAGACCGACTTCACCGATTCCGAGTTGCTCTCGATTGCGTCGTATTATCAGGGAATGGCCAGCAGCTCGATTGTGAGCAATCAAGTTCCCTACACGTCGGACATTAATCTGCCCGGCTACGGCGATTCGCTCGTGCCCGATCAAAACGCGCGCGAGCATCTCGTCGCGACGATGCTCGTGGCGCCGCCGGCGGCCGTGCCCTCTCCCGACGCACTGGCGCTCGCGGCGATCCCACCTTCGACGTTGCGCGTCGACATCGAAAACGGCAGCGGCGTCACCGGCGCGGCCGGTCGCGTCGCCGAGCTCCTGCGCAAGCAGGGCTTCAGCATCGGGGAGATCGGTGATGCGGATCGCTCCGACTACCCCTCGACGGAGATCCACGAGCACTCGACCGTCACCTTTGCGGGCGCACGCGTGCGCGAGGCGTTGCCGCAATCGCTGCACGACGCGTCGATTGTCTCCGACCCAAGCGCGAGCGCTTCGCCCAGCGCAAGCCCGACGCCGGGTAGCGACGTCACGATTATCGTCGGAACGGATTTTACGCGAAGTTCGCTCGTGCCCGGACACACCTAACGTGCGGTGTCGCGCTCGGTGAAAATCGTTCTCGCGCTCGTGCTGGCTGCCGGAGTTTTTTACGGCGGCTGGCGTAGCCTCGTGCACAAGAGCAGCTTTTATCCGGCGCTCGTCACGCCACAGACCAACGTGCACGCTGAGTTTTCCAGCGATCTCATGCCGCGGCTCGATCGCGCGTCGCGCGAGATCGTGCCCGAAGATCGTTCGAACCGGCCGCGTTTGATTGCGCTCACGTTCGACGACGGACCGTATCCGGTCTTCACACCGATGCTGCTCGACATACTGCGCGATCTGCACGTTCCTGCGACGTTCTTTCTGATCGGTCAGGACGCGCAAGAATGGCCGGAGATCACCCAACGCATCGAAGCCGATGGCAACGAAATCGCGGATCACACCTACACCCACCCGAATCTCGACGAAGAGGACGGAGCGACCGTGCGTAAGGAGATCCTCGAAGGCGGCGATGCGCTCTGGGATCTGACGCACGATCCGGCGACGCGCACGTTCGTCCGGCCGCCGCACGGGCGCTATACGGAACGAACGTTAGAAATCGCGCAAG
>DASXGO010000264.1:0-1563 GCA_036489055.1 Candidatus Cybelea sp.
ACGACGCGCAGGGAGCGGTCATAAATCCAACGTTGAGAAACTATCGCATTCCCGCCATCGCAGATGCCCCCGAAACCGAGGTATTCTTCGCCGATACGCACGACCCAATCGGACCGCTCGGTTCGAAGTCGATCGCGGAGAACACGAACAATCCCGTTCCACCGGCAATCGGAAATGCGTTGCGTGCCGCAACCGGTCTACGCTTCACGACCTTACCCTTTACCGAGGATCGTATTTTTGCGCGCCTCCAGGAAGTGGCGGCCGTCTGAAGGTCCGCTACGTCGTTTTGGCAGCTGGGAACGCTCGGCGGATGGGGTTCGACAAGGCCGTTCGCCGATGCGGCCGTTCCGCGCCGCTGGAGCGTGTCGCGCTTGCCCTAGGCGTTCGCAACAGCATCCTCGTCGTGGCGCCGAGACTACGCGAGACAGCGTGCCGGATGATGCCGCGATCGCTGGTGCTCGTGAATGAGGTGCCGCAGCGCGGAATGGCCCATTCGCTGCGCGTCGCGCTACGGTTCATTCCTCGCAACGAGGCAGTCGGCGTTCTCCTCGGCGATATGCCCGCAATGAACGACGCGACGATCGCACGTACCGAGTTGCTGTTGTGCGACGGTGTCGACGTTGCGTTTCCGAGAAACGCCGGGGGCGTCCCGGGACACCCCGTTCTGTTTGCGCCGAGCACACGCGCCAAGCTCGAAGCACTGCCAGACGGAGATACGCTAAGACTGGCTCGCGACGATCCGTCGTTCGTTCGAGCCGAATGGACGTGTCCCGACGCGTCGGCATTCCTGGATCTCGATTATCCCGCGCAGTGGGAGGCGTTTGCGAATGCGTGAGATATACGACGCAATCGCAACCCGCTTGCGGGATGAAACGCCGTTCGCCGTCGCGACACTGGTCGCGACGCGCAACTCCGCACCGGCGCCAATCGGCACGTCACTCATCGTCGATTGCGACGGCGCGATTACCGGCAACATCGGTGCCGGCTGTCACGAGAGCGAAATCGTCGACGCTGCGCATACTGCGTTGCGCGATGCGACGGATCGAACGCTCGAGTTCGACATGAGCGACGAGATGCTCGACGGATCGGCGTGCGGTGCGTCGCTAACGGTCGTCGCGTGGAGACCGCGGCGCGAATTCGCTTCGGTCGCCGCTCACATCTCTAGCGGTTCCGATTCGGTGACGTTCCTCTGCGGAGCGTACGTCGTGCACGTTCCAGGAAAGCGCCGGCTCGTCATCGTTGGAGCGACCGATCTTGCGTCATACCTGACCCGCGCAGCCCGCGTCGCGGATCTCCACGTTACGGTCGTCGATCCGCGGCCGGCGTTTGCGACGCGACGACGGCAACCCGACGCCGACGAGTTGATCGTCGGCTGGCCCGACGACGTGCTCCCCGAACTGCTCGAACGAGCCGATGCCGTCGTCGCACTCGCGCATGACGTAAAGATCGACGTCCCCGCAATCCACTGCGCATTGGCTTCAACGGTTTCCTACGTTGGCGCGCTGGGAAGCCGGCGGTCTCAGTTAGCACGGCGAGAGGCGCTACGCGCGCTCGGTTACGACC
>DASXGO010000268.1:0-5061 GCA_036489055.1 Candidatus Cybelea sp.
AGATGATCGATCTCGTGCTGAACGCACTGCGCGAAGAGGCCGTCCCCCTCAAGGCGGATCTTCTGCCCGTCGCGGTCGAGACCGGCGACCGTGATGCGGGTCCTTCGAACGATCTCACCGACCATCCCCGGCAACGAAAGACAGCCTTCCGTGAGCTCGACGTCCTCACCGCCCATCTCCAGCTTCGGATTGATGACGACGGCAGGTTCGTGCTCGTCGTCGCGAACGTCGATAACGAAGAGCCGCTTGGAAACGTTGACCTGCGGCGCGGCCAAACCGACTCCGGGAGCCTCGTACATCGTCGCGAACATGTCGTCGATCAGCTGCTGAAAGAGCGGCTCCCTAATCTCTTTGGGGTCGACCCGCTTCGCGATCTTTCGCAGCGTCGGATGACCCTCAGTGAGGATTTCGCGGACATAAGCCATTTGGGGGCGGCTTATTCTTTCCGTGCGTCGCCCCCTACTGTAGCTTCTCCGCTGCGCCTACGTGGTGTGGAACGTTGCTACGAGAAAGTGCGGGGTGCAGCCGGTTCCGCCATCGTTCCAGTAGATGTTCACCGTTTGTCGGGTACCCAACGGTATGCTCGGCGGAAGCGACGTCACGTAGTACGTCGGATTTGAATAGGTGGGCTTTGCGTGCGGATTGGGAATCTGCGACGCACTGGTGCCCGCGAAGAGCGAGGTGAAGAACGACGTGTTGCCGGCAACGAGGAAGAAATTGAATTGATTGCTGGGCGGCAGCGCACCTTTGGTGGAAATGAAGATATTCTGCAGAAGCGGAGAGGCTTTTCTACCCGGCTCCGGATAGAGCACCTCGAGCTGATTGCTGCTCGGCGGCCCACCGCAGTTGGTGCCGGTGCCCGGCGGAACCGTAATCGAGTTGCCGTTATTGCAAGCTGCCAACAGGCCGCTACCTGCAAGAATCGCAAAAATAACGCCGATCGAGTGTTTCATAATCAAAGAACATCCTCTGCGATGCGCCCGGCCCCTGCCGGATCGTTATGGGAATACCCTTAAAGAATATACCCTGAAAGATCGGCATTTGCCACGACGTCGGCAAGGCGCGCTCGAACGTAGGCACCGTCGATCGTCACTTGGCCGGTGGTCTCGGGCGCGTCGAAACTGACGTCCTCCAGCACGCGCTCGAGCACCGTATGCAGGCGCCGTGCGCCGATATTCTCGGTCTGTTCGTTCACGCGCATCGCAAAGGTCGCCAGTTGCTCGATTGCGTCGCTCGCGAAAGTTAGCGTCACGCCGTCGGTCGCGAGCAATGCCTTGTATTGCTCCACGAGCGCGTTTTTCGGTTGCGTCAATATCGTTTTGAAATCTTCGGCGGTCAGCGAATCGAGCTCGACTCGAATCGGTAAGCGCCCCTGCAGCTCGGGAATCAAGTCCGACGGCTTGCTGATGTGAAACGCGCCTGCCGCGATGAAGAGAACGTGGTCGGTCTTGATCGGGCCGTGCTTGGTGTTCACGGTGGAGCCTTCCACAATCGGCAAGATGTCGCGCTGCACGCCTTCCCGCGAGACGTCCGGAGCGCCGCGGTGCTGCGAAGAACCGGCGACTTTGTCGATCTCGTCGATGAAAATGATCCCGTCCTCGCCCGCGCGGCGCAGCGCCTCGCGCTTGACGGCGTCCATGTCGATCAATTTCGCCGATTCCTCTTGCTCGAAAATGCGCCGGGCTTCCGCGACGGTTACGCGCTTTTTCGTGCGGCGCTTCGGGAGTATGCCGCCGAGCATTTCGCCGAGATCGCCGCCTTGATCTCCGCCTCCGATCACCCCGATCGGAACGGTCGGTGTCTCTTCCACTTCGATTTCGATGAGGCGAACGTCGTAGAAACCCCGCTCGATCTCACCCCGGGTTTGATCGCGCACGCGCTGCGCATCGGCAGAGACGGTGGTCGACGGGGCGGGTTGCGACTGCGGGCCGGTGTAGCCGCTGCCGAAGATCGATCCGAGTGCGGCGCCGAGCGGATTTCCCGAACCCTGAGCCGACGGCGGCCGGGTCTCGGGGTGCAAGACGTCGATGACGCGCTCCACCGCGTGACGCGCGGCGAGCTCGCGAACCTCGTCGCGCCGCTCTTCGGTAACGGTACGAATCGATGCTTCGACCAAATCGCGCACCATCGACTCGACGTCGCGTCCGACGTAACCTACCTCGGTGTACTTCGTTGCTTCGACTTTTACGAACGGCGCCCCGACGAGCGCGGCGAGCCGGCGCGCGATCTCGGTTTTGCCGACGCCCGTCGGGCCGATCATCAGGATGTTCTTCGGAGTTATCTCGTCGCGCAGATCTTCGCGGGCATTCGCGCGCCGGTAGCGATTTCGCAGCGCGATCGCGACGGCGCGCTTTGCCCTTCCCTGGCCGACGATGTATTTGTCGAGCTCTTCTACGATTTGGCGTGGCGTCAGACGCGCGGGATCGAGCATCGTGGAAATCATGCCGGTCACGGCAGCGTCTCCACGGTAATGTCGGTATTGGTATAGATGCAGATCTCCGCGGCGATCTCCAAACTCTTGCGCGCGATCTCGCTCGCGTCGAGCTGGGTGTTGCGAAGCAGCGCGGCCGCGGCGGCCTGCGCGTAGGCGCCGCCGCTGCCGATCGCGGCGATGCCCTCATCGGGTTCAATTACGTCGCCGGTCCCCGAAAGCAAGAAAAGATGCTCGGGATTTCCCACGAGCATCAGCGCTTCCAAGCGCCGGAGCACGCGGTCTTGCCGCCAATCCTTTGCAAGCTCGACGGCGGCGCGGCGGATATCCTTGAACTCGCCGAACTTTGCCTCGAACTTCTCGAGCAGAGTGATCCCGTCGGCAGCCGATCCCGCGAAGCCGGCCAGCACCTTGCCGGCTGAGATTTTGCGCACTTTGCGCGCACCGTGCTTGACGATCGTCTTATCGAGCGTCACCTGGCCGTCGCCGGCGATCGCCAGCTTTCCGTCGCGGCGGACCGCCAAAATGGTCGTTGACCTCATTGCTACGCTCAGTACCCGGCGGGCGCGAGGAGAGTTTCAGCCGCCAGCGATTCGATCTCCGCCAGCGCACGCTGCGCGACCTCGCGGCGCCATTGTTTTTTGTCTCCCCTGTCACCCTGAGCTTGTCGAATGTCACCCTGAGCCTGTCGAATGTCACCCTGAGCCTGTCGAAGGGCGACGAGCGGCGCCCACGTGACGTTGGACGGCTGAAAATCGTGCGTATCGCGGTTCTGCAGGTGCGCGACGACTGCGCCGAATGCACTCTCGCGCGGAAATTCAATCGGTGCCAAGCCGAGCATCGCGCGAGCCGAGTGGATGCCGGTCATCGCACCGCACGCGGCTGCTTCGACGTATCCCTCGGCGCCGGTAATCTGGCCCGCGAAGTAGAGCGCTTCGCTGCCGCGCAGCATGAGGTGCGCGTCGAGCAATCGCGGCGAGTCGATGAACGTATTGCGATGCATGACGCCGAGGCGGAGCCATTCGGCGTCGTGCAATCCGGGGAGTTTTCCGAAAGCTTCCCGTTGCGCGGGCCACGTGAGCCGGGTCTGAAAACCGACGAGATTGTACGCGCTGCCGTCGCGATTCTCTTTGCGCAGCTGGACGACTGCGTGCGGCGTCTTGCCGGTGCGGGGATCGCGCAGGCCCACCGGCTTGAGCGGACCATATCGCAGAACGTCCTCGCCGCGATCGGCCATCTCTTCGATCGGAAGACAGCCTTCGAAATATCGCGCCTCTTCGAACTCTTTGACGGGATGACGCGGGAGCGTGCGAAGGTCTGCAATCAGCTGCGCGTACGTTTCGCGATCGAGCGGAATATTGAGGTAATCGTCGCCGGAGCCTTTCTCGTAGCGCGATTTGCGATACATCGGGGATTCGTCGAGCGAATCGGCGGCGACGATCGGCGACGCCGCATCGTAGTAGTGCAGCCGGGTGTCACCCTGAGCCTTGGCGGTGTCACCCTGAGCCTTGGCAGTGTCACCCTGAGCCTGTCGAAGGGCGACACCGGATAGGATCTCATCGAGCGACGCTAAGAATTCCTCGCTGGGCAGAGGGCCGCAGGCGACGATCGCCGGGCGATCGAGTGGAATTGCCGTTATTTCTTCACGTCGGATTCGAATGCGGGCTTCACCCGCAATGCGCGATTCGACCAGAGCGGAGAAGCGCTCGCGATCGACCGCGAGCGCGCCGCCCGCCGGAACTGCCGTGTCGCGCGCACACGTGACGATCAACGATCCGAGGCGCGCGAGCTCTTCCTTGAGCAGTCCGACCGCATTTTCGAGCGCGGCGCCGCGAAGCGAATTGCTGCAGACCAGTTCCGCGAGCGCTGCGGTCTTATGCGCGGGTCCGCTCCGAAACGGCCGCATCTCGTAGAGATCGACCTCGACGCCGCATTTTGCCGCCTGCCACGCCGCTTCGCATCCCGCCAGGCCTCCGCCGATGACGGTCAGGCGCTCCACGTCACCCCGAAGCGGCGATCCGCGTAACGTCATGGGTTCGATCGGCGGCGCATTGCAGCTGCACGTTTCCGCCGCGCCGGTTCTTTGCCAGCACGTGTGAGCCGCAGACGGGGCAACGCTCCGGCACGACCGCGTCCCAGGAGATGAAATCGCATTTCGGATAGTTCGAGCATCCGTAGAAGACGCGTCCTTTTTTCGAGCGGCGCTCGACGATGGCGCCGTCGCACTTGGGACAGCTGGCTCCCGTCTCTTTGACGATCGGTTTGGTCGTCTTGCACTCGGGATAACCGCTGCACGAGATGAACTTACCGAATCGCCCGTGCTTGATCACCATCGGGCGCCCGCACGTCGGACAGATCTCGTCGGTCGGCTCGTCGCGCAGCTCGAGCTTGGGAAGCTTCTGCTCCGCCGCGGTCAGCTCGCTCTCGAACGGACCGTAAAACCGCCGCAGCAGCCCGATCCAATCCTCGTGACCGTCGGCGATCTTATCGAGATCGCCCTCCATGCGCGCCGTGAAGTCGAGGTTGACGATGTTCGGAAAGTGCTCGACGAGCAGATCGTTCACCGCCGTGCCGATGAGCGTCGGTACGAAGCGCCGCTCCTGTTGAGTGACGTAGCCGCGCGCCTGGAT
>DASXGO010000148.1:0-3803 GCA_036489055.1 Candidatus Cybelea sp.
ATAGCTGCGCGTCGGCCTACGCGAGGGTTTGGTGCTCGAGGCGATCGCGCAGGCTTTCAACGCCGATCCGGCCGCAATACGCCGCGCGCTTATGGCCAGCGGCGACGTCGGCGCGGTTGCGCTCGCCGCGAAGCTCGGAACGCTCGACGAAGTGCGGGTCGAGTACGGCACGCCGATCGGGTTCATGCTCGCGACGCCGATTCCGTACGGCGACGCGTACGGCGATCTCGCCGCCGCTTCGTGGTTGCTCGAGGACAAATACGATGGAGTGCGGGCACAGGCCCACGTTCTCGATCGGACCGCGCGCCTGTTCTCCCGCCGCCTCAACGACGTCTCCGGCGCGTATCCTGAAGTGATCCGGGCCCTGTCCGCGATCGAGCACGACGTGATCCTCGACGGCGAGATCGTCGCGATGCGCGACGGGCGCGTGCTCCCCTTTCGGATGCTTCAAGGGCGGCTCCAGCGCAAAATCGTCGAGGATTCGCTGCGCGAAGAGGTGCCGATTGCCTACGTCGTCTTCGATCTGCTGGCGTATGACGGAACGTTGCTCATCGACGAGCCGTTGACGCGACGCCGGGAACTGCTCGCGATGCTCGAACTTCCCGGCCCGTTCTTGGAGACCGCCGGGTGCGATCTCTTGCGCGAAGCGAGCGCGCTTGCGGTCAACGCCCGCTTTGAAACGGCGCGCGCCCGCGGTAATGAAGGCCTCATGCTCAAGCGAACGGATGCGCCGTACCTGCCCGGACGCCGGGGTAAGTGGTGGCTCAAGCTCAAGCGCGAGCTCTCGACGCTCGACGTCGTCGTCGTTGCGGTCGAATGGGGACACGGCAGGCGTTCCGGCGTGCTTTCGGACTACACGTTTGCCGTGCGCGGCGACGATGCGCAGTTGGTCGTCATCGGAAAAGCCTACTCGGGCCTTACCGACGTGGAGATCGCGGAGTTGACGCCGTGGTTTCTCGATCACCGTCTCCCAGCCACGGAACAGCGCGCGAAAGCCCGGGCCTACGAAATCCCGGTCCAGCCGAAGATCGTTCTCGAGGTCGCGTTCGACGTCATTGCCGAGAGCGATCTGCACGAGAGCGGCTTCAGCCTGCGCTTCCCGCGCATCGTTCGGATCCGCGACGATAAGCCGCCCGAAGAGATCGATACGCTCGAGGGCGTGCGCGAGATCTATGCAGAGATGCTCGCGCGCGAGGGGCTCGCCTGAGAAGGTTCGCGGGAGAAGCGAGCGAACGCACGTCCTACTCGACGCAGTCACGGTACGGAGGTTTGCCTATGCCTATGCCTCTCTCGAAGCGACTCGCAGCAGAGCTCATCGGTACGTTTTGGCTCGTTCTGGGCGGATGCGGAACCGCTGTGCTCGCCGCCGCATTTCCCCATCTCGGTGTCGGGTTCGTGGGCGTTGCGCTCGCCTTCGGCCTAACGCTGCTTACGATGGCGTACGCGATCGGCGGGATCTCGGGATGCCACATCAATCCCGCGGTGACCGTCGGCCTGTGGGCGGCGCGCCGTTTCGATGGAAAAGACGTTATTCCGTACATCGTCGCTCAGGTGGTTGGAGGGATCATTGCCGGCGGCGTTCTGTACGTCATCGCCAGCGGCCAACTCGGGTTCACGACGGCCAACGGCTTCGCCGCCAACGGTTACGGCGAGCATTCGCCGGGAGGCTACTCGCTGCTCGCGTGCGCCGTCTGCGAGGTCGTGATGACGGCGGCCTTCATCTTCATTATCGCGGGTTCTCTCGCGAAACGCGTGGTCGCGGGATTCGCGCCGATTCCGATCGGACTCGCGCTGACGCTGATCCATCTGATCAGCATCCCGGTGACGAACACGTCGGTGAATCCGGCGCGCTCGACGGGCGTGGCGATCTTCGTCGGCGGGTGGGCTATCGCGCAGCTCTGGCTCTTCTGGCTCGCGCCGATCGTCGGCGGTGCGATCGGCGGCAAGCTTTACGACTCTCTTTTCTCGGAGTCTTGAGTCTTAGGCAGGGGCAAAAGCATCGCGCGTCCGGATGTGCTCGGGGCGTATGCCGATGCCGATCAGCCGCGCGGGGAGACGGCGCAGCAGCGCGACCTCGTCCAATAAGCGGGCCAAGAGCGGAGGCTGCGTGAGCTCGGCACCACGCAAGAGCGGGTCGATCGCCCGGTTTTGGATGAAAATCTGAAACTCTTGGGTGACCTTCGTCGGAAACATGCGGCGATCTTGAACGCGCTGTAGCTCCTCGTCGGTCGGAGTGCCGCCGGCGCGCAGGGTGCCGGCAAGAATGTTCGACGCCGCAACGGCGTCTTGGATCGCGAGATTGATCCCGACGCCGCCGATCGGGGACATCGCATGCGCGGAGTCACCAATGCAGAGGAGACCGGATTTGTGCCAAGAGCGCAGACGGTCGACCCGAACTTCGAGCATGTTGACCTTCGACCAATCGTCGAGTTCGGCGACGCGGTCGGCGAATTGCGGTGCGACCTGCACGATCGATTGCTGTAGGGCTTCGATCCCTTTCGTCTTCAGTTGGTCCAACGAGCCCTTCGCGATGATGTACGCGCACTGCCAGTAATCGCCGCGGTCGATCGTGACCAGCAGATGTCCCGTAGTTGCGAGGCCCAACCGTTGCGTGGTCTCGCCCTGATGTTTCGCGAGGCGCATCCAGAGCACGTCCATCGGCGCCCCAAGGTCGTCGACGACCAGGCCGGCGAGCGCGCGGACCGTCGAATGACGCCCGTCCGCCCCGACGACGAGCTTCGCATCGATCTCGATCTCGCCGGCGGGTCCGGTCGCGCGCACACCCACCGTGCGGCCGTCGCGCTCGGCCAGCGCGGTTCCGGCCGTCTGCATCATCAAGTGGAAGGTCGGATAGCGCTTTCCGTGCTCGGTCAGAAAGTTGAGGAAGTCCCACTGCGGCATCAGCGCCAGGAACTTGCAATGCGTGTGCAGGTGCGTAAAGTCGCCGACGTGCACGTCTTCGCCGGCGATGGTCGCACCGATCTTGGAGATCTCTTGATGCGGCAGCTTCAAGAACGCGTCGAGCCAGCCCAGCTCGAAAAGCAGCTCCAGCGTCGACGGGTGAATCGTGTCACCACGGAAATCGCGAAAGAAATCCGGATATTTCTCGAGCACCACGACGTCGACCCCGGCCCGCGCGAGCACTACGCCGAGCAGCACGCCGCACGGGCCTCCGCCGACGATGCAGACGTCCGTTGAGATTCGTTGCGGCTCGCTCATGCGACGATATTGACCAGCTTGCCGGGAACGTAGATTTGCTTGCGCACGGTTTTGCCCTCGAGGTGTGCGCGAACGTTGGGCTCCTCGAGCGCGAGCGTCAACGCTCGTTCCTGCACGATCGAGGCCGGGACGAGAATGCGCGCCCGCACCTTGCCGTTCACTTGCACGACGAGCGTGATCTCCTCGACTGCAAGCGCCTGCCCGTCGGGCTCGAGATACGATTCAAGATGCACCGAACGCATGTTGCCGAGGCGTTCCCACAGCTCCTCCGCCAGGTGCGGTGCGAAGGGAGCGATGAGGACCGGCAAGGACCAAACCGCATATGCCGGCACCGGTGAATCGGGCGCGGCAGTGGCCGACGCCGTCATCAGGTTGACGAGCTCGTCGAGCTTGGCGATGGTCGTGTTGTAGTGGAATCGCCGCGAGACCGTTTCGTCGACGGCCGACTTCGCAACGACGTGCACCGCGCGAAGCAACGCCTTATCTTCGGTCGAGTCGGCTCGCGGCAGAGCACGGCCGTTCCCGCCCGGCGACGCGGCAGTCCTTGCGAAGAAGGGTTCGCACGCGCGCCAAATCCGATTGAG
>DASXGO010000152.1:0-9393 GCA_036489055.1 Candidatus Cybelea sp.
CTCAGGACTGCGCGCCCTTCGACAGGCTCAGGGCGCTTGCCGTTGAGGAGTCCGTGTCATCCTGTCGCCGCCGTGTCATCCTGAGCTTGTCGAAGGACGACACGGCGCCCTAACGCGTAGTAAGCGGCATGCTGCTGGCCGCTTTTACGCTCGCCCAAGTCATAAGTTATCCGTTCCCCGGAGCGCTCGTCCGCGACAAAGCCGGAACGGCGATCGCGTATGCGCTCGATACGCAAGGCATGCGAACACTGTGGTTCGCCCGGGCGCCGGGCTGGTCACCGGTACAGTTGTTCTCTTCCGGTGCTGACGACGGACAGGAGCTGACGAACCTCGCGATCTCCAACGACGGCGCGCGCGTCGTTTACGTCCGCGGCGGCGACCACGACGCAAACTGGCCGCTGCCGCTGCAGCCCGGTCCCGCCTCGATGCCGCAGCAGCCGGACATGCAGGTTTGGTCGGTCGCCACGAGCGGCGGAGCAGCGTCGAAGCTGCTTGGCAGCGGCGACACGCCCGCAATATCGCCGGACGGCACGCGCGTCGCATTTACAAACGGCGGTGCGGTGATGATCGCGCCGAGCGACGGCAGCGGTGCGGCAAAGCGTCTATTTTTCGATCGCGGCCAAAACTCGGATCTGCACTGGTCGCCCGACGGCTCGGCGCTTGCGTTCGTCTCGACGCGCAGCGATCACAGCTTCATCGGCATCTATCGCAACGACTCGACCCCGCTGCAGTTTCTCGCTCCGACGACATCGCAGGACATCATGCCGCGCTGGTCGCCCGACGGCGCCAGCATCGCGTTCATCCGCACGCCTGGCGACGCCGGCCCGCCGCAAAATCCGCTAAGCTGGAATCCGCAGCCGTGGCGGATCTGGGTCGCGGATGCGCGCAACGGCGGAGCTCATCTCGTTTGGTCGAGCCCGAACACGCTTCGCGGATCGCTCCCGCAGACCGCCGGGGGCCCGTTCTTAGAGTGGGCCGTAAACAATAATCTCGTCTTTAAGAGCGAGCAGGAGAACTGGCTGCATCTCTATGCTGTTTCGGCCAACGGCGGAGCGGCGCGATTGCTGACTCCGGGTGCATTCATCGTCGAAGACGTCGACGTTTCTCCCGATCGAACGTCGCTCGTCTATTCGGCGAATACCGGAACGGCCGCGGGCGACGACCACCGCCGGCACGTCTTTCGCGTCGATGTGGGGAGCGGCGCGATTACGCAGCTGGGCAGCGGCGCAAGCAGCGAGTGGGGCCCGGTTGCGCTCGGCGATAGTGGCGCGGCCTTCATTCGCGCGACCGCCCAAGAGCCGCCGCTGGTGACGATGCTTTTGGGCGGAACGCAGCGCGCGCTGGACGCGTCGTTACTGCCGAGCAATTTTCCGTCGTCGCAATTGGTTACGCCGCGTGAGGTTTCATTCCGCGCGCCCGACGGGTTGACGATCCATGGCCAGTTATTTGAGCCGAAGAGCGCCGGCAAACATCCGGGCGTAATCTTCGTGCACGGCGGTCCGCCGCGCCAGATGCTGCTGACGTGGCATTACATGGACTACTATTCCAACTCATACGCGGTCAATCAATATTTGGCGAGTCGCGGTTTTGCAGTGCTCGCCGTCAACTATCGCCTCGGCATCGGCTACGGTCACGATTTCAATTTTCCGCCGCGTTGGGGTCCGACCGGCGCCTCGGAGTACCAAGACGTCGTTGCCGCCGCGCGATTCTTGCAGCGGCAGCCGAATGTCGACGCGAGCCGCATCGGCATCTGGGGCGGCTCCTACGGCGGCTACCTGACGGCCCTGGCGCTCGCGCGGAACTCCGATATTTTCAAAGCGGGTGTCGACTTTCACGGCGTTCACGACTGGTCGCTCGATATTGACAACCCTCTCTGGGGAGCGACGCAACTCAAGCGCTACGAGCAATACGATACGCGCGCGATCATGAAGCTTGCGTGGGAGTCGTCGCCCGATTCTGCGATCGCGACGTGGAAATCACCGGTGCTCTTGATTCAAGGCGACGACGATCGCAACGTCGAGTTCCATCAGATGGTCGATCTCGTCGAACGCTTGCGGCATACGCACGTGCCCTTCGAGCAGATCGTCATCCCCGATGAAATCCACGGCTTTTTGCGCTACGCCGCGTGGCTCCAAGCCGACACCGCTACCGCAGATTATTTAACCCGCAAGCTTTACCCCGGTCCATAGCAGCGTCATCCCGATCGGTCCATAGCAGCGTCATCCCGAGCGGAGTCGAGGGAAAACTAGCGCGCGGCCGCCGCTTCACGCTTTCTCAGCCGCAGGCGGTCGCCTTCGTTCAGAATCCGCTTGCGTAGCCGAATCGATTGCGGTGTTACCTCGACGAGCTCGTCGTCTTCGATGAATTCGATCGCGCGTTCGAGCGAGAGCTCTTCGGGCGGCGCCAACTTCACGTTTTCGTCCGAGCCGGCGGCGCGCATGTTCGTGAGCTTCTTTTCGCGCGCGACGTTGATCGCAACATCGTTGACGTCGTTGGTCCGACCGACGATCATCCCTTCGTAGACGTCGACGCCGGGACCGACGAAGAACCGGCCGCGCTGCTCGAGGCCCATCAGCGCGTAGCCGGTCGAGCGCCCCGCTTCGCTTGCCACCAACGCACCGACATTGCGGCCCGGAAGTGGCCCTTGCCAGATCTGATGGTCGTAATAGGTGTGTGAAAGAACGGCGGTGCCTCGCGTCAGCGTGAGAAGCTCGCCGCGAAGGCCGAAAACCGCGCGGGTCGGCATCGTGTATTCGAGGCGTTGCGCGTCGCCGACAGCGAACATATTGGACATCACCGCCTTGCGCCGGCCCAGCGCTTCGATCGCGGCGCCGGCGTACTCCTCGGGAACGTCGACAACGACGTATTCCACCGGCTCCCACCGCTCGCCGTCGCGCTCGGTAATGATGACGTGCGGCTTGGAAACGGCGAGCTCGTAGCCTTCGCGGCGCATGGTTTCGATCAGAATCGCGAGATGCAGCTCGCCGCGGCCGCGTACTTCGAGCGTATCCGGAGATCCGGTATCGAGCACGCGCAGCGCGACGTTCGATTCCAGCTCGCGCGTCAAGCGCTCGCGAATCTGTCGGGAGGTTAGGAATTTGCCTTCGCGGCCGGAGAGCGGCGAATTATTGACGCTGAAGAACATCGAGACGGTCGGTTCGTCGACGGCGACGGCGTGCAGTGGCTCGGGAGCGTTTGCGTCGGCGATCGTGTCACCGATGTTGAGGTCTTCGATGCCCGAGACGCCGACAATGTCGCCGGCCGAAGCTTCCTCGACGTCGATGCGCTCCAACCCCGCGAACGTGAGCAGGCTTGCGAGCCGGAGCCCGCCGGTGGCGCCGCCATCGCGCGCGAGCTTTACGATCGCGTCGTTGCGGCGAGCGGTCCCGCGCGCGATTCGGCCGATGCCGACCCGCCCGACGTAGCGGTTGTGATCGATCGCCGAAATCAGTAGTTGCAAGGGTCCATCTTCGGACGGAGGCTCGGGAACGCGGGCCACGATCGTCTCGAAAAGCAGCTCGAGGGAGTCGCTTTCGTCCGCAAGGCTGCGTTTCGCGATTCCGGCTTTTGCGTTGGTGAAGAGCACGGGGAAATCGGCCTGTTCGTCGTTCGCCCCAAGCTCGACGAAGAGATCGAACGTTTGGTTGACCACCTCTTGCGGGCGCGCGTCCTTGCGGTCGATCTTATTGACGACCACGATTGCGCGCAGATCGAGCTCCAGCGCCTTGCGCAAAACGAAGCGGGTCTGCGGCATGACGCCCTCCGCAGCGTCGACGAGCAGCAGCACGCCCTGCACCATCTGCAGCACGCGCTCGACCTCACCGCCAAAGTCGGAGTGGCCCGGCGTGTCAACGATGTTGAACTTGACGTCGCCGTGGCGGACGGCCGTATTTTTTGAAAGAATCGTAATGCCGCGTTCGCGCTCGAGAGGATTCGAATCGAGCACGCGCGTCGCAACGCGTTGCCCTTCGCGGAAAACGCCGCTCTGCCTGAGCATCGCGTCGACCAGCGTCGTCTTTCCATGGTCGACGTGGGCGATGATCGCGACGTTGCGGATGTCGGAGCGAGTCTTCACCGCTCCTTGATTCGACCTTTAGAAGCGAGCTTCTGCAGGAATGAAACCCGAATCGCGAAGTTTCTTAATATGCGCGCAGTTCTCTCCGTTATCGCTTGTTTGCTACTCGCGGGCGTGACGCCGGCGCCTTCACCCGTACCATCGCCGTCGCCCTCCCCGGCCCCCGTCGTGACTCCGGCAACTCCATCGAGCGCACTCCCATCGCCGGCTCCGGTTACGACACCCGCGGTCCTGATGCTGCCGCCCGACGCGCCGCCGCAGATTCTCTGGATTGCGCTCAGCTCCACGGCGCCGAATCCCGGTGACACGCTCTCGATTACCGTGTTGACTTCGTCGAACGTCGCGAGTGTCGAACTGCGCGTCGGCGGATATGGCAGCGGCATGACCAAGACCGAGGTCGGCCATTTCCAACTTGCGTCGATCATCCCCAAACTGCCGTTTTTCATGGGCCACAATTTGACGCTCCAGGTCATCGCTCGCAACACCGCGGGTGCGGCGGCGATGCAAAGTATCGCGCTTAACGTGAGGTGATTCTGTTATGTCGTCACGCACGGCGTTCCTGAGCAAGCTCGTCGGCCTGTACGTGGTCATTATCGCATTCGCGGTCTTGGTGAACAAGCCGATGATGGTTGCAACCGTGACGGGCCTCTTCCAAGACCCAGCGGTCGTCGTTCTCTCCGGAGTGATCGCACTCGGCATCGGCCTTGCGATCGTCCTCGGGCATAACGTTTGGTCCAGCGCGCCGGCGATCATCGTCACGATTATCGGCTGGCTGTCCCTCTCAAAGGGCTGGCGCTGCTGCTCGTTCCCGCCAACGTTCAAGCCGCGTACGCTTTAGGCGTTAACTACAATCAGTACTTTTCCGTCTACGCCGTCGTGACGCTCGTCGTGGGCCTTTATCTCACCTACGCGGGATTTAGATCTTCAACGTAGGCGCCGCTAGAAGGCTGTGATGCCGTTCGGCGTTCCCAGCCCCGTGGGACCGTCCCAACCGTTGCCCGCAGTGCAAAGCGGCGCGCCGCACGTACCGTTTTTTCCGGAGATGACGTCGTTAACGGCTGACGCGTGCTGGTACAAGTTTGCCGGAGAGTCCGTGGGAGCGGTCGCGGCGAGCGCGAAGGTCGCAGCGACGATTGGAGCGGCAACCGATGTGCCGCCAAAGACCAGCCATCCGTGCTGGTTGAAGGTATCGTAGATCGCAACCCCCGTGTGGGGATCCGCATCGGCTGAAACGTCAGCTTCGGCACGCATCGAACACCCGGTGTTGAGCGAGGTTTGGAAGCTCGGCTTTTGGTAAATCTTACTGCAGCCGCTCCCGGAATGCAGCCACGCGGTTTCCGCGCGCGGAGTAATCGACGTTAAACTCGTGCCGCCGACGGCGATGACGTTTGGCAGAATAGCGGGCCACTGCGCCGCAGCGTTGTAGCCGCCGTCGCCCGTTGCGGCCGTAATAACCGCGCAACTGACGGTATAGTCGCTGTCGTAGCTTCTCGACCCCTCGTTTCCGCTCCAGCTGTCACTGACGTAGTCGGCATGAGCGGTTGCGTATTGTTCGGCAGCGCTAAGATCGGCCATGCTCGCCGATGCCGCTTCCACCAAGAGAATCTTGCAGTGCGGGCAGATTGCAGAAACCATGTCGACGTCGACCGATTCCTCGCCGGCCCATCCGTTGTTCGTTTGGGTGGTGTACGAGTGTTTTGTAAAGCATCCGGTGCTGCACTCCGGCAGCCCGAACTGCGAGCGGTAGACGTTGAGATCTGCGGCCGCATTCGGATTGTCGTAGGCGTCAACAACGGCCACGGTCTTGCCGCTTCCATTAACGTCGCTGTCGGCGGTCAGCCCGTATGCGGTCTGCAGATCGCTCGGTGCGTAGCCCCCCGGGGTATCCGCCTGAATCGGTCCGTTAATATCGGTGCGCAGCCACGCTTGGCAGCGCGCGAATCCCTTCCCCACGTCGCCGCAGACGCGGATCGCCGGCCCCTCTCGCGGCCAGAGTCCTCGCCGCGCGGCGGTAGCAAGCTGCGGCCTGCCGATGGAGATCTGCGGCACGCTGGTAGCGCTTTTCAGCTGCGAAAAGCCGGGCTGGACCTTCGTCGCGCACGCTGTCGCGGGGTTCGGTAGCGTGCTCGCCGCCTGGCTGCACGCTGCAAGCATGCCAGCCGAGGCCACGGCGGCCACGAGGGTAAAGCGCATCGGTTCCGATCCTTTCAAGATTCGACCGCGATGAAAAAAGTTTACCGGACGATGGTCTAAAGGAAGCTGAGAAAATCCTCAAAACTGCTTGCGGGCGATCGTCGCGCTAGCGCGCCGCAGTCAATCTTGCCCGCCACTTGTTCAGCGCGATGAACCCCCAGATGATCTCGACGACGCCGAACGGCCACGTACCCGCAAGCCAGCCGTAGGCGGACGACGCAAAGCATCCTAACGCGAACAGCAAAGTATAAATAGCTGCTCGCCCCTCCAGGGCGTAGCAGACCATCATGAATCCGACCGCCGCAGCTCCGAAGTATGTCATTAGGCCTAGCTTACCAGTTAGTGCAGCCAAAATTCATCGACGCTGCCGCTTGCATTCAAGACGAAGAAAGCCGACTTCGTCGTGCCGCCGACGTCGACCAGGTACCGATATTCCGTCGAGCCCGCCGAGACCGAAGAGCTAAGAAACGACATCGCGCCAACCGGCTGCTGCGAATGCGTGCTTAAATAGTGCTGCAGGCGAGCCGTAATCTCCGGATTCGGGTCAACGGACCCGGACGCGTTTGCAAGTGGTGGGTAATAGAGGCCGAAGACGCGGTCGAGTACGGCCGTCGCTGCGAATCCGGCACAGTTCGCTAAAATAACGACGGCAAATCGCTGCTTCGGAATAAGGATGTTCTCGGCGTCGAAGCCGGCCGCGCTTCCCTGGCGTCCGATCATCAGCATTCCGGCTTTTTGCAGCGATTGAAAGGCCGGTTCGATCGTGCGCAGTGACGCCGGCGAAATCAGCGCGCCGTCGAAGAGCGCAACGTCAAAACGAGCCAGGTCGGTCGCGGTCGAGACGAAGCTGCAGCACTTTGTGCTCCAAGCGTCGCTCTCGGGTGAGGCGACGCCGAAGACGTCCCGCCATTCGTAATATCTCGTTGCGAGCGGAAGCCAGGAAGGTGGCTCGCCGAGCCACGTCTGTGTCATCCCGGCAGTGCGAAAGACGTGATCGGTCAGGTAGGTGAGGAGCGGCTCGCCGGTAACGCGTTCGATGACGTTTGCCAGAGCATTGTAAGCGCCGTCTTCGTTGCTCGCGAGAACTTGGCGCAGCGTAACGTCTATCGGGATCTCTTCGGGCGAGTAACGCCCGATTGAGTCGTTCAGATTCAAGCGGCCGCGTTCGCTCAGCTGCATGATGCCCACGATGATAAAGAGCGAGCCGAGCGAGCCGATCGCGTATCGCGTTTCTTTGGTGGCGGGCTCTTTACGCTCGAGATCGGCCATGCCGTGAGTGCCCGTATAGACGATTTTGCCGCCCTGCACTACTGCCAGCGCCACGCTCGGCGCCAGCTTCCACGTAATCGCGTCGGTCAGAATAGTATCCACGGCGTGCGGCCTCGTCCGATCCGAGGCTAAAACGGCCGAACTATCGAGCAAGAGCGCGAGCGCCCAGAGCCCGGCACAAATCCGACCGCATAGCCTCATGCCGACTATAGTAGCGCGCCGCCCGCACGATAACGCACCGCTCCGCGGCGCCGCCGGCGTCGGGACGTTTCCGTACGCCGCCGCCGCTACGATGGGCCCATCACACACCACCAAAGGAGAACAACGTGTCTACGCCTTCAACCGCCCGTACGCCGACCTTCGGCCTAGCGCTCGTACAACGCCCTCGCGTTAATGGCCGGCTGTTTTCGGGCTGGGGCCCACGGATCTGAGCTCACACATCAAAGGAGAAATCTCAATGTTTCTGCTGACCCCGATCGAGCGAATCGACGCGCCGGCGTCGTCAAGAACGGCCATGTTTACCACGCGTCGCAGCCGTACGGAGCGCTCGTTGCGAAGCGCAGGATAGCGCTTGCTTGCGGCAAATGACTCGCTTCGAGGAGGTGCGTCGCCATGCGAAACACCGCACTTATCCTGTTACTCGGCGCAGGCCTCGGTATTTTAGCCGCCTGCGACAGCGCGACGACCACCTCGTTCGCGACGCCACGCCTGCCGACGCAAGTTTCGACCGGCTCAAAGACTTTTAAATACGCTGGCCGGCGGCAACGGTTTGTAGTGCCTACCGGCGTGACAGCCATTACAATAACCGCCGACGGCGCGAGCGGCAGGGAATCCGCGTCGGGAAGCGTCGGACAAGGAGGCGACGGCGGCCTCGTCGAGGCGACGATCGCGGTAACGCCGGGGGAGAAGCTGTTCGTGTACGTAGGCGGTGACCGCGGCTTTAATGGCGGGGGTGGAGCTGCGTCCGGCGGCGACAGCGGCGGTGGATCGTCCGACGTTCGCCAAGGCGGCGATAAGCTCGCAAATCGGGTGATCGTCGCCGGCGGTGGAGGCGGCGGCGGCAACGTCGACTACTACGGTACCGGTTGGGGATACGGCGGCGCGGGCGGCGCCGGGGGCGGCAAGGTCGGCGCCACCGGAAGCATTGGCTGCTGCTACGGCGACCCCGGCGGTGGCGGCTCGGGCGGAACGCGCCGCGCCGGCGGTGCGGGCGGCTCGGCCGGCATCTGCACCGGCTACTGCGGAAGTGGACACTGTAACGGAGCCGAGGGCGGGAACGGCAGTCTTGGCATAGGCGGTGCGGCCGCGTCGACTTGTGGTGGCGCTGGCGGAGGCGGTGGAGGCGGCTACTACGGCGGAGGCGGCGGTGGTTCCGGTGACTTCTATTATTATGGCCTGAGTAGAAACCCAGGCGCGGGCGGCGGTGGTGGCGGCGGCTCTTCCTTCATAGAAAGCGGCGCAATAAAGCTTAAGAACGTCCAAGGCGGTGCGCCGCTCGGCAACGGCGAGATAGTCATCTCATGGTAGCAAACTGATTGTCTCCCGCGCTTTTAAAATGACGACTTTGAGTCGTGGCCGCTACGCTTTACTTTGCGCGACCGCCGCACTCGTAGGTTGCGGCGCATCACAGCCGTCCATTGGGGCACCATTCATATCGTCCAACACATCTAGGATGTCGGTGCATCCAAACTCGAAATTGAGCGGCGAAAGATTCGCCTCCGGCACCGCAAAATCGAGTTGCTCGTTTAACGGTTCCTCAAGCTCCGGCAATTTTAGCGCATCGGGAAAGGCCCGTGGGCCTTTCCCTGGTAGGTTTACCGCACGTGGCCAAGTCGATATAACTGTTACGACTCTGA
>DASXGO010000325.1:0-2453 GCA_036489055.1 Candidatus Cybelea sp.
GCCAAGATCGTCGCGCGCTTTTGTGGAGTCCGCGTACATGCGCTCGCGCGATAGCCTCACGCCCTCAATCGGAACGTCGGGCGTAGCTTTGGTGAGACGGCAGCGCAGCTCGTCGAGGTACGCTGCGGTGAGCGCCAACCCGTACGGCGCGCGCCAGCGGGGCATCGGCCGTCCGGTGATTTCAGCGAGCATCTCCCAGATCTCATCCATGCTGAGATTTTCGCCGCCGACGATGTAGCGCTCGCCAGTGCCTCCGCGGCCTAATGCGGTGACGTGCGCGCGGGCGACGTCCTCGACCGCGACGAGATTCATACCGCCGTGGCCCGGCGCTTTTGCAACGATCTTTCCCTGCATGAAATCGCGGACGAGCTTGCCGGTCGGCGTCGGTTTGCGGTCGCCCGGGCCGACGGGCGCTGTCGGCAGCAGTGCGATGACCGGCACGCGAGCTGCAAATGCCACGCGTTCTTGGTCGAGTTTGGAGCGGTGGTACCCGCTATCGGCGTGGCCGTCCGTCGCGGAGCTCGAGGTCAGCACGGTGCGCTCCACGCCGGCGATGTGCGCGGCGGCAAGCAGACTCGCGGTGCCGTCCACGTTGACTCGCGCGATTTCCGCACGGTCCCGGGGCGCGAATGAATAGAGCGCAGCGCAGTGGATCAGGTAGCGGCATCCCTGGAGCGCGCGAGCGAAGGTCCCGACGTCGCGCAGATCGCCGGTGATGTATTCGACTTCGGCGGCCCCGCGACTCGCCTCGGGGTGACGCAAACGAGCCAGGGCGCGGACCGAATAGCCGGCGCCAAGCAGCTCGCGCAGGATATGCGAGCCCACGAAGCCGGTCGCACCAGTTAGGAAGACACGATCGCCGTGTGCCACCTAGCGTGATACTCTCGCCCTTCGAGGGGCTCCTCGCCGCCGAGCCGTACTACGCCGGAAGGAGTGTTGCATATGAAAATTCCCGTCGCCATGCTTTGCGCCGTGATCGCGATTACCGTAACGGGATGCGGGCCCGGAACCGGGACCGGCGCCGCGTCAACGCCCGTCTATAACGGCTCGCCGCTCTTCACAAGTCCGGACGCGATTGCGCCGGCCGGCGACGCCGGCCAAAATAGCAGCGCCGCCGCATACTGCCGGCAGACGCACGGTGAGGTGGAGGTGCGCCGCGCCGTCTACGGCAGCAACGGCTCGCAGCTGCTCTTTTTAGCCGGCGTAAAAACGTTCTGCCAATACACTAAGAAGAAAGACGGCTCGCGCATTCACATCCTGCTGAGCACCTTGTATACGACCAAACCGACGCTCGCCGCGCTGGCGTACATAATGAAGCCGCCCTCGGGCTCGTGCCAAGGCAACCCCGCGTCGTGCTACTGCACGTTGCTCGGCGGCTCCGACCAGTTCGGCGGCACGACCGGCGCCGGCGGTGGATGGTACAAAAAGAGCGCGATCGATCAAACGCTCGAAGCGTGCATCTTCCCGGACATGTCGTCGATCGATTCGTGGGGCTTGACGTACCACAGCGACGGCATCATTCGCGGGATCAACTTAGCAAAGGTGATGCGGTATAAGTATCCCGGCTCTTCCTGACGGCTATCATCCGGTGCCGCGCGGCAAGCTCGCGGCAGTGCAGACCTTTTTGGAGATGCACGCCAAACCGCAGCTTCGATTGGCACGCAGCGATCCTGCCTGGGAGCTCGAGCGGCTCGGGTCGCCCGACCTTGTCCGGTACCGCGCCGTCTTCCATCGCGTGGGCGACGAGTATCTTTGGGCGCTGCGCTTGCTCATGACCGATGACGAGCTCGTTGAGTATCTCGACGATCCCGGCATCGAGGTCTACCTTTTGGTAACGGCGGATGGCGACGAGGGCATCTTGGAGCTGGATTTTCGTGTGGAAAACGAGTGCGAGGTCGCGCTCTTCGGTGTCGCAGGGCCGCTGCAAGGGACCGGGGCCGGGCGCTGGTTGATGAACCGCGCGCTGGAGATCGCGTGGTCGCGTCCGATCGCTCGCTTTTGGCTGCACACGTGCTCGCTCGATCATCCGAGCGCTCTCGCGTTCTACCGGCGGACGGGCTTCACGCCGTATGCGCGTAAAGTGGAGGTTTTTGACGACCCGCGCTATCTCGGGCTAACGCGCGCCGACGCTGCGCCTGGCGTACCGATATTGTAGGTTATCGGCCGACGGCGAAGAGCGCCATCGCGATAACCAGAACGAACGCGACAATTCCCGAGGCGTGAATCGCGTGCGCCATGTGCAGGCGATGCGCGCCGCCGTGACGCCTAACCACCCAAAGGTCCGCCACCGATACGACGATTCCGACTGCCGCCACGACGATCAATAGCGGCATTACGTGTAAGTATGCGGTGGCCGCCAGCACGACGCCGATGGCAACGTCGCGGATTCCGGTGGCGCGGACGTACGCCGTTTCGCGATCTCCTTCGACGCGCACGCCATAATGGCGCGCGAC
>DASXGO010000338.1:0-5934 GCA_036489055.1 Candidatus Cybelea sp.
CCGACGCCGCCGATGACGCCGCCGTACTTTCCTTGCTTGGCGACCGCATAACACGGCCCAAAATTGAACTTGATGCCGAAGATCACCGTTTGACCGTAGACGGTGTAGGGATAACCGGCCTCGATCTGCGCGCCGGTAAGGCCGCCGCCGCGGCGAACCTTGTTCCCGAAGGTCGTTCCGTCTGAAATTCCAAGCTGTAAATAAAAGATCGGGGTTCCGTCACCGAGCTGCGGCATGTTGTCGTAGTTGGTGGTGCTGCTCGTGAGCGTAACCTGCACGGAGGGGTTCGCACCCGGGACCTTCACTTTACCGCCGAAGCCGCCGAACTCGGGAATGCAGAGCGAGCCGCCCTTCGTCGAGAGCCTCTCAGTGACGGCTGCATGATCTTTGGCGTTCTTCTGACCTTTGCACGCCGGCGGGTTTGCAAGCGGCGCAACGGCTTGCGCTCCCGCCGTGCTGCCTGGTACGAGGCCTGCAGTGTGGGCGCAGGCATGCAGCAGTGCGGCCCCAGCAGTCGCCGACAGAGCGCGAAAAACCCAACCCATGCGTGACATACCCTACCTCCGAGCGTGATGGCCTCGTATTATCCGTGGCTCGGCATCTTTTTCCTCGGATGCTATCACGGCATCAATCCGGCCATGGGATGGCTCTTTGCTGTTGCGATCGGCCTGCAGGAGCGAAGCGCGATTGCGGTTTCGCGCTCGATCGTTCCGCTGACGCTGGGTCACGTCGCTTCGGTCGGGGCCGTAGTCCTCGTCACCGTCGTCGCAGCCGCAGCGCTTCCGCACACGGCGGTACGGATTGGGGCGGCCGCAATATTACTGGCCTTTGGAATCTCGCGGCTCGTGCGAGCTCGTCACCCGCGTTGGGTGGGGATGCGGGTCGGCTTCTGGGGCCTCGCACTCTGGTCGCTCTTGATGTCGAGCGCCCACGGCGCCGGATTGATGCTCGTGCCGTTCGTCACCGCGGCGCATGGAGCGTCGCAGGCGATGGGCATGCTGATGCCGGCTCCGCCGCCGCAGTACGGCGCAGGGGTCGCGATCGTCGCGGTGCATACGCTTGGCTATGCGATCGTTACGCTGGCGATTGCCATGGCCGTTTACGTTCGTTTCGGCGTTAGTTTCTTGCGTACGGCGTGGTTCAACATGGACGTCATTTGGGCGGCGGCGCTCATCGCCTCGGGGGTGGTGACGCTGCTGCTTTGAGCGCAGGAAACGGCGCTGCGTCACGGAAGGGGCGGCGTTCACGGGAGGCCCGAGCCATGCTCTTAAAACCGGACCCGACGTTTTACGCTTCCGCCAGAGACGCGATGAAGGCGCCTCCGGAAACCCTCGCGTACGTCGCACTGCTCAGCTCGACGGGTAACGGATCGTCCGACGCAATCGCGGTCGTGGGCGCCGACGCATCGTCGAATGCTTATGCAAAGGAAGTCGGCCGCGTCGAGTTGCCCAATACCGGCGATGAGCTGCACCATTTCGGCTGGAACGCGTGCAGCGCCGCGCTCTGTCCGTTTGCTCCTCGCCCGCACGTCGAGCGGCGTTACTTGATCGTCCCCGGTTTGCGCTCGTCGCGCATGCACATCATCGACACCAAACCGGATCCCGCACAACCGCAGATCGTGCGCGTCATCGAACCCGAAGAGATCATAGCGAAGGCCGGATACACGCGGCCTCATACCGTGCATTGCGGTCCCGACGCAATTTACGTCAGCGCGCTCGGCAATGCAGCCGGCGATGGACCCGGTGGAATCTTCATGCTCGACTGCGACACGTTCGACGTGCTCGGCGCGTGGGAAGCCGATCGCGGACCGCAGTATCTTGCGTACGATTTTTGGTGGCATCTCACGCAGGATGTGATGATCACCAGCGAGTGGGGCACGCCCAATATGATCGAGGGCGGCCTCAATCCCAACTTGCTGCTCGAAGGAAAGTACGGTCACCAGCTCCACTTTTGGGACCTGCGCAACCGCCGTCATATGCAGGCGTTCGATTTGGGTGCGGAACAGCAGATGGTGCTCGAGCTGCGACCCTCGCACGATCCCGCAAAGACGTATGGGTTCGCCGGCGTCGTGATTTCGCTGAAGGACCTGTCGAGCTCGATTTGGCTCTGGCATCGAGCAAACGGCAAGTGGGACGTCCGCAAAGTCATCGAGATTCCGGCCGAGCCTGCCGATCCGGCACAGCTTCCCGAAATGCTTAAGGGATTCTCCGCCGTACCGCCGCTGCTGAGCGACATCGATCTATCGCTCGACGATAAGTATCTCTACGCATCGTGCTGGGGCACCGGCGAGATGCGACAGTACGACGTTAGCGATCCCTTCGATCCCAAGCTCGTTGGTTCGGTTCACATCGGCGGGATCGTGCGGCGTGCACCGCACCCGAGCAATCCGGGCGAGCCGCTCGCGGGCGGGCCGCAGATGGTGGAGATCAGCCGGGACGGCCGGCGCGTCTACTTCACGAATTCACTCTATCGCGCATGGGACGATCAGTTCTACCCCGACGGCGTCGGGAGCTGGATGGTCAAGCTCGACGTCGCGGAGAACGGCGCGATTGGGTTCGATCCGAAGTTCTTCGTCGCGTTCGATCCCGCACATCGGGTTCACCAAGTGCGGCTTCAAGGCGGCGATGCCTCATCCGACTCGTACTGCTACTCGTGAGCGAGCGCCGCTAACCGCGTCTCCCCCTCGCTCGCGAGCGCTTCGAGATCCTTCGCCGCGGCGTACTCCGCCGCGGTCGGTTTCGCGTACGCAGCCTCAAGTGAGTTCATCAGGAAGGCCAACTGCTCGCGAACTTTTGTTGGATGAACGACGTCGTACTCGCTCGAGCTGACGCCCAGCAGCGTGAGCGATGCGAGCTCGTCGTCGATCGCGGTGCGCTGCGCCGTTGCCATGCGATCGCGAGCGGTCATCGCCGCTGCTATTGCACGATCCAGCCGGTCGATCGTGCCGAGCAACTCCATTTCGAGCGCAAACCGTGCCTGAAGATCGCCCGGGGCGGGATGAAAGCGCGGATCGAGCTCGACTTTAAGTGGAGCTTGTAACTTTTGCGAGCCGTATTGAAGCACGACGGTGTAGCTGCCCGGCAGAACGCTCGGACCATCGGCGACGTCCGGCCAATCGTCGGTCGGCACCGTGCGGAATCCCGGGTAATCGTAACCTGATGAATATCGCAAATCCCATTGGAAGCGATTCACGCCGGGCTCCGCGGCCGTCAGCCGCTCGAGCTCGCGCCGGCGGCGCTGCGCTTCGTCCTGATTGGCTTCCTGCTCATGGGAGAGTTTGGGCTCGTGCTTGGGCTTGAGATGCAGGGTGAAGCTTCGGACGGTCGTTCCGTTGGCGTCGAGGAACGAGATTGTCGCGGGAACGCTGCCGTTGTAGTTCGCTGGTAAGTTGTAGAAGACCGAGGCGCCATAGCGCGGGTTCTCACCGAAGTTATCCGGCGCGGAATCCGGCTCTCCATACGCGTTCGATAACCACGCGGCTTCCGGGGTGAAGAGCTGTGCGGATGCGACGCTGTGCGAGGTTTGGCGCGCGAGCTGTTCGAGCAGCGCGATATTGTCCATGATCCAGAACGCCCGGCCGTGCGTTGCGGCCACGAGCGCGCCCTGCCGTGTGTCGATTGCGAGATCGCGCACCTGAACGCCCGGTAAATTCAAAGTCAGCGGTTGCCATTGGACGCCGCCGTCGAGACTCACGAATGCGGTGCTGCGGGTCCCGAGAAAGAGCAGTTGCGGCTCGCGCGGATCCTGGCGCACAACGAAGGCATATTGATCGGACGGCACCCCGTCGGCAATGGTCGTCCAGTGCGCGCCGTAGTCGGTCGTCTCGTAGACGTACGGATGATAGTCGTTCCATTGGTATCGCGAAGCCGTCAGATACGCCGTGCCTTTTTGCGCGTGCGACGGTTGGATCGAGCTGATTTGGGCCCACTGTGGCAGCTGCGGCGGAGTGACCAGCGACCAATGCGCGCCGTGATCGGTTGTAACGTGAACGAGACCGTCGGCCGAGCCCGCCCACAAGACGTTGGCGTCGAGCGGCGAAACGGCGAGCGAGGCGATATCGGGAAACGTCTCGGCGCCCGTTTGATCCCAATAGACGGGGCCGCCCGACGGCCCTTCGGTACTCGGATCGTTACGCGTCAAGTCGGGGCTGATGATCCTCCAAGTCTGGCCTTTGTCCATGCTGGAGAAGACGACTTGCGACGCCACTAAAAGTTCGTGCGGATCGGCCGGCGAGAAGAAGATTGGATGCGTCCACCCGAAGCGATACTGTGTTTCACCCGACGACGCGCCGGCCATGTAACGTGGCCACGGGCTCACGTTTTTCTCGTCGCCCGTTTTATAATTGAAGCGTACGAACGAGCTGTAATATCCGCTGCCGTACGTGACGTCGTGATCGTCGGGATCGGGCGCGACGTAGGTACTCTCGCCGAGCGCTACGGGATGCCAGGCCTCGGTGCCAATGCCGGGTCCGACGTCGGCGCTCGGTCCTTCAAATGCTCCTTCATCTTGCGACGGGCCGAAAACGTGGAATGGAAACTGATTGTCGAGCGCGACCTTGTAGAACTGGCCCGTCGGCTGATTGTGTTCGTTGCTCCAGTTGTCGCCGCCGTCGACGGAGACGGTCCCGCCGCCGTCGTCGCCCACGAAGACGATCTTCGGATTGCGTGGATTGACCCAGACGATGTGGTTGTCGCCATGCGGCGTCTCCAAGCCCGACCAGGTTCTCCCGCCGTTCTTGGTCTTGTAGACCGCGTCGACGTTGGGCGCGTAGGCGACTTCGGCGTTGGTCGGGTCCACGAAGATCGCTGTGTAGTAGAACGCGCGTTGGCGCAGCTTCCATTCGGAGTTCACGCGCTTCCAGGTAGCTCCGGCGTCGTTCGAGCGAAAGACGCCGCCCTCGCGCGCTTGTACGATGGCGTAAACGATGCGCGAATTCGTCGGTGCGACCGAGACGCCGATCTTGCCGAGGATTCCGGTGGCAAATCCAGGATTCGTCGAAATCTTCCTCCAGTGCGCGCCGCCGTCGGTCGTCTTATACAAGCCGCTTCCCGGTCCACCGCTGGTCAACTTCCACGGCTGGCGTTGCGCCTGCCACATGGCGGCGTAAAGCACGTTGGAATTGTGCGCGTCCATCGAAAGGTCGACGCCGCCGGTCTGCTCGTCGACGAAGAGCACTTTGTGCCACGTGGCTCCGCCGTCGGTCGTCTTGAAAATGCCGCGCTCGGCGTTGGGTTTGAAGACCGCGCCCATTGAGGCGGCGTATACAACGTTTGGATTTCGCGGATCAATCGCGAGCTTCGCGATCATGTGCGTATCGCGCAGTCCGGCGTACGACCAGCTCTTGCCCGCGTTCGTCGTCTTGTAGACGCCGTCGCCTGTGTCGAAATCTTGCCGAATGTCGGCCTCGCCGGTTCCGATGTACATAACGTTCGAATTTGACGGGGCGATGGCGATTGCACCGATCGGATCGGCGACGCCGGGAATCTTACCGTCGGTGATGTTCGTCCAGTTTGCGCCGTAGTTCTCGCTCTTCCAAACGCCGCCCTGAACGCCGCCGAAATAGAAGAGGTTCGGCTGACTCGGAACGCCCGCTATCGCGACGGAGCGGCCGCCGATATATGGTCCGATGCTTCGCCAACTGAGCTTGCTCATGAGCTGCTGCGCCGGCGATTGCGTCGCGGCGGCTGCGGGACCGAGCGGTATCGTGAAGAGCGAGGCGGCTAAAAGCGCCGTGAGCAGACGGGTCATATAACAGTATCGGGCGGGAAGGCGCCAAAACCCTGCGCTGAAAGTACGGCGCGGCGCCGTCTTGAAGCCTAACGTCCATGCAGGACAGGCAGGCCGAGAGACCGTTCGCGCTCGACGGAATCGAGCACGTTTTGTTACTGGTCAACGGGCTGGACGATGCGCTCGCGTTTTACGAAAGCCTCGGTG
>DASXGO010000342.1:0-3418 GCA_036489055.1 Candidatus Cybelea sp.
TGCTTCGCGCTGCTCGCGAGCGGCTCGGAGAGACGATCCACGATTCGCGCGATGTCAATCCCGGCGAAGTCTGGGAAGAGAACGAGTTTTGGATCGAGCTGTCGTGGCGCGTAGACCCGGATGGAGTGCTCGGCATTCGTAAGTATTTTGAGTCGAAGAAACTCCCCGGTACGAAACTCGGCGTGGACGAGTACTACGCCTATATCTTCGAACACTCCGTCCCCGGTTTGCCCGAACGCGCCGCCGCCGAGGGGTTGCAACCGCTTGAATATATGCGCCGCTACGGCGCCTTCGAGATCGGACGCAAGATTGGTGCCGTGCACGAAGAGCCGCTTTCAAACGACGAGCTTGCGGGGAGCGAGGTCGACGCGCTGCAACGCATCTTCTCCGATGCCCCGGCGCCGCGCGGGCCGAACGTCGTGCCGCAGCCGTCGCCACGTGATCGCGAAGGACGCCGCTCCGTCGGGGTAGTTGTAGACGGGACGGCGCTACGCGGATTTCCCACGCCGAGCCGCAAGCTCGAGTTCTACTCCTCGACGATGGCGCGCTGGGGATGGCGCGAATACGCGGTGCCTGCCTATATCGAAAGTCACGTACATCCGTCTCGATTGGGCGAAGACCGGATGGTGCTGATCTCGACGTTCCGGTTGCCGACGCAGATTCATACGCGCAGCGGGAACGCAAAATGGCTCGACGAAATCGCGCATACTAATCCCCTCTGGATCCATCCCGATGATGCCGCGCGCCTTGGCAACGTCGCTACCGGCGACTTGTTGCGCGTCGCAACCGAGTCCGGCTATTTCGTCCTGCGCGCCTGGGTGACGGAGGGAATTCGTCCCGGTTGCGTGGCGTGCAGCCACCACATGGGGCGCTGGCGGCTGGGCGAGACGGGTCAGCGGCAATTCTCCGCGGTCGTTCGGCTCGATCGTCGCGGAGAGGTCTGGAACATGGAACGAACGGCGGGCGTCACGCCTTTCGAATCGACGGATCCGGACACCAAGCGCATCTGGTGGACCGATGTCGGCGTGCATCAAAACCTCACGTTCCCCGTTCACCCGGATCCGATCTCGGGCATGCACTGTTGGCACCAAGCCGTCACGGTCACGCGAGCGCGTGAAGGAGACGCGTACGGCGATATTTCCGTGGATGCAGAGAAGGCGCATGCGGTTTATCGGCAATGGCGAGAATTGACGCGCTCCGCACGCGAACATTCGCCCGACGGTACGCGACGCCCATACTGGATGTTGCGTCCGCTCAAACCGCTCCCCGCGGTTTTTCAACTTCCCGATCCCAAACCCCATGGGTGAAGTCTTCCGCGCTCTTGCAGTGCTTGCCGAGCCTCCCACCGTAGAGAGCAGAACCATCGCGCACGCGCTCGCCATTTCACGAGCGCCGGACGCGCGAGCGTACACCGAATTATTCACGCTAACGCTCTATCCGTACGCATCCGTGTATTTGGGGGCCGAAGGCATGCTCGGGGGCGAGCCACGCGATCGAATCGCCGGATTCTGGCGCGCCATCGATGCCGTTCCGCCGCAAGAACCCGACCATCTCGCCGCATTGCTTGGCGCGTATGCGTCGCTCGAAGATCGCGAAGCCGAGGCCTCCGATCCGGTCCGGCGCGAGTCTTGGTCGCACGCGCGCGGCGCCTTCTTGCACGAACATCTGCTCAGCTGGCTTCCACCATATCTCATCAAAGTCGACGAGATCGCCCCCGCATACGGCGCTTGGGCACGGCTTTTGCGCGATGCGCTGGCGAACGCAGCCGTTTCCTCCCACGCAACGAAGAACGTGCCATCGCACTTTCGCGAACTCCCTCCGCTCGCCGATCCGCGCGAAGACGGCGTGCCGGCGTTCATCGCGTCGCTGCTCGCGCCCGCACGTAGCGGTATCGTCCTTACGCGCCCAGATTTGCAGCGCGCGTCGCGTGAGTTGGGCCTTGGTCTGCGCCAAGGGGAGCGTCGCTTCGCGTTGGAGGCCATACTGGCTCAAGATCCGCCGCGCGTGCTCGCGTGGCTCAACGGAGAGGCGCAGCGGTGGGTCGAGATGCATCGCGCGTCAATGCCAATTCGTACGACGCGAGAATACTGGATCGAGCGTGCCAGGCAAACCGCAGCTCTGTTGAACGAGCTATCGGCGACGCTGTAGTTTTTCGCCCCCCAGCGTCAACGGCTTGTCTTCGAAACCGCGAGCGCGACGGCGGCATTGCGGAACGTCTCGGCAACGCGGCGGTTTAACTCCACGAACGCGGCCCTGCGCGCTGCCGGCCGGACTTTGATCCAGGCTCGAAGCACAATGCCGTCGCCCGATATCGATTCAACGCCCAGTACCTGCGGCGGCTCGAGAACCGCCGTGCGCCAATCGTCGGCAGAGGCAAAGCCGTCGACGACGTCTGACAGTAAACTCAGAGCCTTCTCGACGTCTGAATCGGGCGAAATCGTGATCCGAAAATCAACGCGCGACCAGCCACGCGTCGCATTCTCGGCCATCGTGATCGTGCCGTTTGGGAGCGTCACTAGCGTTCCGCTCTCCTTTCTGATTTGCGTTATTCGCAGCGTCAGCGACTCGACGACACCCGTGACACCGTTAACGATGACGAGATCCCCCACGGCAAACTGATCCTCGACGAGAATGAGAAATCCGGCGACGTAGTCCTTTACGATGCTCTGTGCCGCGAAACCGATCACGAGGGCGATGATGGCACCGATGGTCAGCACCGACGTCGGCGAAATCTTGAAGATCGACAACGTCGCTATGATGCCGATCAGATACAGCACGACGCCCTTAAGATCGTCGATTGCAGTAACGATCATCGGCCGCCGGAGTACGCGTCGTGCGGCATCCTCCGGGCTCAGAAACGGATTGAAGCTCCACGCACCGCCGAATTCGAGCAGGCCAAGGCGAATCAAATAGTTGACGACAATAATGCCGAACCACAGCGCCGCAGCCGCGGCGATCCGGCGGGAAAATGTGGTCGCGGTACCACGAGTCGCGGGAACGACGGTAAGGATCCAAAGCGCGAGCAATAGCCAGAGCAGAAAAGTTCCCCAGCTAAGCAGCCAAGATGCGCCCTCGACAACCTTAATCCGAGTTTGAAGCCGCCGAACCCGGGCACTAACTTCGTCACGGCCGCCGATCCTGTTTGCTTCAGCATGAAGCACGTCGGAGCGCCGCTTTAACCGGCGGCGCGCCCAAAGCATCAGCCATGTGAATGCGACTGCGCCGAGCAGCACGAACGGAGCCCTGCGCAGCTCGCCGGCAACGTGTTCTGGCGCCGAGGCCTCAATCTCCGGCGCCAGCGTCTGTTGCAGAATCTCACGCCACTGCTCGGTAAGCCGATCTTGCGGGACGCCGTTTACGGTCGCGTCTGCATCCGTGACGGTCATGATGTGCGCAATTTCGGAGCGCTTTGCGTCGG
>DASXGO010000174.1:0-3270 GCA_036489055.1 Candidatus Cybelea sp.
AAAAGGAGCGAGCCGGCAGCTGTAGCAAACCGGCTCGCTCCTTTTTGCGTTATGCGTGTCTACTCAACGCGTTAGCATTTCGTGCTGGTTTGTTTCCCCGAGTACACCTCGATAAATGCCGTAGCTTTATACGGGATCTGCGCGAACTCAAACAGCGCTCCGATGGCGGGGATCACACCGCCGTACTTACCGCTTGTCGCAACCGAGAAACACGGTCCGATCTTCACGGTCGAGCCCTCGACCGTGGCCTGACCGAACATCGTGTACTGACTCCCGGATTTGATAGTGGCTGAAGTCAGCCCGTTGGCGTCCTTGATCTTGTTACCGAACGTAATTGCATTCGGAATCGCGAATTGCAAGTAAAAGATCGCGGTGCCGGAGCCGAGTTGCGGCAGATGATTGTAATCGGTCGTGCTGCTGGTGACCGTGAGTTTTAGCGCCGGCTTTGCCGCCGGATAGGCGATGCTGCCTCCAAAGCCGCCGAATGATGGAACGCAAAACGAACCACCTTTGGTCGACAGTTTGGTGGAAGCGGTAGCGAACTTCTTTTTGTTCTTTTGTCCCGTGCATGGGGGCGGAGTGCTAGATGCGAGTGGGAGAAGCGCTTGTTGCGCTTGCGGCGCAAGCGCGCTGGGCGTTAGGGTCGCGGCGCCGTTTTGTGCGCACGCTCCCAGCGCAGCGGCAGCGGCTATTAAGAATGTGTAGCGAAGTGAAGCGCGAACAGCGGACATGAGCAAACCTCCAAAAAGGTCGGGTGGCGGGATAGTCAAAAACCAGGTCCACTGCTAGCTCGCAACGGCGCTTGCCGCACCGGTAAAGGCGGCCGCGATAAGTTTCCATCTCGCGGGGCGCCGTGACGAACAGGTCGCACTGGATTTCCCAGTTGGGCGTTCGTTCGACCGCCGCCATGCATGCTCCTCGCGCGGGAAGGAAGCGCTTAGCGGTAAGTTGACTGCCCGGCGGCACCCTGATATGATTTCTGGGGCGCTTAAATTACCCGGCGTATGCTTATTCTGCTCGGCGCACCGAATGTTTTTGAGAGTTTCCCGGCGATCCTAGCGTTTCTAGAAACGACATCTTCCCGTAACTCCTTAGCGTTTTCGAACACTAGATCGTTAACATTTCACTCGGATCGGAGGCGGCCTCGGTGCGTCCCCTCACCAGGGCAGTTAAGCGGAAGCAAATGTGCGGTCAATGCCCATCTTATACGAGCAGGCGCACGCTTGTTTTGCGGAACGTTACTGTGGAGCGTGATGGAAAGAGTTGAGCGAACCGCCGCGAGCGCGGCCGCTCCGCGAACGCTGTCAGAACGTAGCCGTTCGATCCGTGCGTTTGAGCTCAAGCGCGCGCTTTTGCTTATGGTCAGCGACGTGGCGATGCTGGCCATCGCGTCGTCGGCCGCAGCTTTCTGCTACTCGTATTTTAGCGACTTCCTCGATTACTCGGGCATCGTCGAGTCGGCGTTCTTCTGGACCGTTGCGACGGTGTGGACGTTCAAGCTGATCGGACTCTACCGGATCTCATATGCGCTCGACGATCGGGATGAGTGGTACCACGTCATCATGGGGTTGGCGATCGGCGTCGCACCCTTACTCATCATCTTTACCCTGGTTCCCTCCATCTCGACTTCTCGAGTCGTCTTGCTCATTTCGTTCGTTTTATCGGTGGTTCTCGTCGGAATCAGCCGATCCATCATTCACTCCGCATATAGAACCAAGGCTGGGAATCACAAGCGAAGGTTAGCGCTCGTCGCTAGCTCGGCGGATCTGCTGCCTCTCGCGAGCGCGATGGACGTGCGCGCCTGCGACTTGAGGCTCATTCCCGTGAGTGGTACGGAGCAGGCGATAACCGACGTGATAGCCGGTCGTGCTTCGTGGTACCAAGAGCTTTTACAAGAAGGCTGTGACGAGATCGTCTTCGCTGGAATGCCTACGGTGCCGGCCGGACTGCTGGTCGAGCGTGCCGCGCGCGATCGCATTGCGATTGGGTTTGCACCTTCCGGCCTGCCGTCGCAGCTGCACGGCGTGGATTTCCACGTCTCACATCGCGAGCCGCGTTTGGTCGCGCGCCGCGTCCCCGCCTGTATGCCGATGAATCTCTTGTTCAAGCGGCTCTTCGACATTACCGCGGCCGCGATCGGTCTGCTCCTGACGTGGCCCGCGATACTTCTGGGCATCCTCGCGATCCTCATCGAATCCGGCCGGCCCGTTATGTTTCGTCAGCAGCGCATTGGGCTCGACGGGAAGCCGTTCGAAATTCTGAAGCTTCGAACGATGCGGCTCGATGCGGAAGCCGCGAGCGGCCCCGTATGGGCGGTCGGAGACCCCACCCGGGACATGCGCGCGACCAAAGTGGGCGCGTTTCTGCGCAAGACGAGCATCGACGAACTGCCGCAGTTTATCAACGTGCTGCTCGGCGATATGTCGATTGTGGGGCCGCGCCCGGAGCGCCCCGTCTTCGTCGAGCGCTTTCGCCAGGAGTACCCCCGGTATGACGAGCGTCATTTGGTACGCCCCGGCGTCACGGGCTGGGCGCACGTACACATGCGAAGAAGCCCCGGGCTCGAACAGATCGGCGAAAGACTCGAGCTGGACCTGTTCTACATTGAAAACTATTCGCTGCTTCTCGACGTCTTCATTACGTTCAAGACGGGCGTCGAAGTCTTGTTCCAGCGTTGGGCCTGAACTCGCCACTGTTGTAGGGTCGTCCGTTGCCATCCAACGTTTCCGCCGGCCTGCGAACCCGGCCGCTCATTTCCGTCATCGTCCCAGCCCTTAACGAAGAGCGCTACATTGGGGCGGTCATCGGTGACATGCTCGCTCAGGAGTCTGTCGACGCCGACGTCGAGGTCTTGGTGGTGGACGGGGGCAGCACCGACGCAACTCGCGCAATAGTCGAGGCGTATGCGGCGCGCGGCAACGTGCGGCTGATTGATAATCCGAAGCGGTACCAGGTACACGGCTTCAATTTGGGGATCAAAGCTGCCCGGGGATCGATCGTCTGCATCATCCACGCACACGCGCGGTATTCGAAGAACTATCTCGCGGCGTGCATGGATGCGCGTGCGCGCACGGGAGCGGCCAACGTCGGCGGAGTCATAAACCATCGCGGCGAGGGCCCGATGGGCGAAGCGATTGCGCTAGCTATGTCGTCGCCGCTGGGTGTGGGCGATTCGAAGTATCGCCATACCAAATCCGAGCGGTGGTGCAACAACGTCATGGGGACGTTTATCGATCGCGCTTTGTTCGATGAAGTAGGCTACTACAATGA
>DASXGO010000111.1:0-3011 GCA_036489055.1 Candidatus Cybelea sp.
GACCGAATCGAGCGCGGCAAAGCGCCCGAAGCGCTTGCCGATGCCGCGAACCGTAATGCTCACGCAGCTTCCCCTTCAAAACTTTGAGTGGATTTTGCAACGCGCCACTCGATCGCGCTTTTGACAACCAGCGTTGCCAGTGCAAGCAGCGCCAAGAGCGACGCCAGTGAAAACGCCGGTACGAACTGATAATCGTTGTAGAGCACTTCGATCTGCAGCGGCATCGTATCGGTCAGCCCGCGAATATGTCCCGACACGACCGAGACCGCGCCGAACTCACCCATCGCGCGTGCATTGCAGAGAATGACGCCGTAGAGCAGCGCCCATTTTACGTTCGGCAGCGTCACGCGGAAGAACGTTTGCCACCCGCTCGCGCCCAGCGTCAATGCAGCCTCCTCTTCTTCATTCCCTTGGGCGGCAATGAGCGGCAGCAGCTCGCGTGCGACGAACGGAAATGTGACGAAGATCGTCGCGAGGACGATTCCGGGCACCGCAAAGATGATATGAACGTTGTGAGCGGTCAGCCACGGCCCGAAGAGACCTTGAGCGCCGAAGAGCAAGACGTACGTGAGCCCTGCCACGACCGGCGAGACCGAGAACGGAAGGTCGATGAGCGAGATCAAAAAGCTCTTGCCGAAAAACTCGAACTTACCGATCGCCCATGCGGCCGCGACCCCGAAGACGAGATTGCACGGCACGGCAATTGCAGCGGCTAATAGCGTCAGCCGGATCGCGCTCAGGGTGTCAGGGTTCGTGAAGGTTCGGAAGTACGCCGCGGCGCCCTGACCGAACGCCGTTACGAAGATCAGCGCCAACGGCGCCAGCAGAAAGACGGCGAGAAACAGCACCGAGATTCCGATCAGCAGCAGGCGTATCGCCGGTGACTCGGCTGTCGCCGCGGAAAAACCGCGGGCGGGCGCCGCTACCGCGCTAACCACCGGCCAATGCCTCCCTACGCCCGCTCCAGCGCTGCAGCGCATTGATCGCGAGCAGCATCGCAAACGAAAGCAGCAGCATCACCACCGCAATTGCGGTTGCGCCGGAGTAGTTATACTCTTCCAGCTTCGTAACGATGAGGAGCGGCGCGATCTCGGTGCGCATCGGCATATTGCCGGCGATGAAGATGACCGAGCCGTATTCGCCGACGCCGCGCGAGAAGGCCAGCGCGAAGCCGGTTAGCGCCGCCGGAAAGATCGCCGGATAGATCACGCGGAGAAACGTCTGCAGCCGGCTCGCACCGAGACTCGCGGCAGCCTCTTCGAGCTCTTTGTCGAGATCCTCCAGCACCGGCTGCACGGTCCGCACTACGAACGGAAGGCCGATAAAGGTCAGTGCGACGATCACTCCAAGCCGCGTAAACGCGACGTGGATGCCCGCGGCGTTGAGCGGATGACCGAACCAGCCCGTCGACGCATAGAGCGTCGTCAAAGCGATGCCCGCGACGGCCGTCGGGAGTGCGAACGGCAAGTCTACGAACGAATCGATGACGCGCTTGCCGGTGAACTCGTAGCGCACCAAAACCCACGCTACGAGCGTTCCGAGGAGAAAATTCACAAGCGCCCCGATCAGCGATGCACCGAAGCTCAACTCATACGACGCGAGCGCGCGCGGCGTGGTGACCTCGTGCAGGAACTGGTGCCACCCGATCTTCGATGTTTGGACGAACGTTGCCGAAAGCGGCAGCAGCACGATCAGCGACAGATAGAAGATCGTGAAGCCGAGCGTCAATCCGAAGCCCGGAATGATGCTGCGTTTGCGAAACCGCCGTGAGAGTGCCGTCATGCGTTATTGGTTGGGCTGGTAGATCGCATCGAAGACGCCGCCGTCGGCGAAGAACTGCTGCTGCGCCTTGCGCCAACCCCCGAACATATCGATGTCGACCATCTTGATCGCTGGAAACTGCGCAGCGTAGCGCCGTGCAACCGACGCAAGTCTCGGGCGAAAATAATGCCGGGCTATGATCGCTTGCCCTTGCGGCGAGAAGAGATATTCCAAATACGCTTGCGCAACGGCGCGCGTCCCTTTTTTGGCGACGACCGCATCGACGAGCGCGACCGGAGGCTCGGCGAGGATGCTGAGCGACGGCCGCACGATCTGGAATCGCCCCGGTCCGAGTTTGTTGACGGCGAGCAGCGCATCGTTCTCCCACGCGATCTCGACGTCGCCGAGTCCGCGCTCCACGAACGTCGTCGTCGAACCGCGCGCCCCCGAATCGAGCACCGGCACGTTCTTGTAGAGTTTTGTTACGAACTCTTTGGCGCTCGCCGCATTGCCGCCCTTACGGCTCAACGCGTACGCCCACGCCGCGAGAAAGTTCCAGCGCGCTCCGCCGGAAGTTTTTGGATTGGGTGTGATGACGGAAACGCCCGGCTTGACCAAGTCATCCCAGTCGCGGATACCTTTGGGATTCCCCGAGCGCACGAGGAACACGATGGTAGACGTATACGGCGTGCTTTTATTCGGAAGGCGCGTCTGCCAGTTCTCCGGCAAGAGCTTTGCTTTATCGGCGATTGCATCGATATCGTATGCCAGTCCGAGCGTTACGACGTCGGCTTGCAGGCCGTCGATCACGGCGCGTGCCTGTTTCCCCGAGCCGCCGTTGGACTGCTCGATCGTAAGGCTCTGTCCGGTCTTCTTCTTCCAGTACGCGGTGAAAGCCGCATTGTAATCGTCGTACAGTTCGCGCGTCGGGTCGTACGAGACGTTCAGGATGGTCGCCGGCCCGGGCTGCGCGAACGCAGCACCGGAACCGGCGAGCACCCCAGCAACTAGCAGGAAGATTGTCAGCGATCGCATCTTCGCAGCCCCCCGCTAGAAGTCGTATTCGAGCATGGCGCGGTTATACTTGAACATCGGCAATCCGCCGAGATACGTCGAACCGATTGAGGAGCCGGGCACGCAATTCGTGGCGGCGGCACCGCAATACGTGTTCGATTGATAGCGCTCGCCATATCGATAGCGCAGCATCAAACCGTGATACGGTCCTTTGCCGACGTGGCTGAAGCGATAGC
>DASXGO010000116.1:0-3191 GCA_036489055.1 Candidatus Cybelea sp.
GAGCTCCACGGAAAGCTTCAAGCGCCCCGCACGCTTGCCGCAGCGCTCGAGATCGGCACAGATGCGCGCGAGCAGCATGCGCAGTGCGAAAAAGACCTGGGCTTCGTCGGAGGCCCGTCCTTCGCCGAAGATCGAGGCTTCGATTGCAACGGTCTGCGCGCGCGGGATGAAGGGACGCCGGTCGATGCCGCACGCGAGTTCGTGCCAGCTCGCTGCGATCGGGCCGAATCGGCGCGCGAAGGGACCGTGCGGCAAGCGCGCGAGATCGCGTAGCCGCTCGATGCCGAGCAATCGGAGACGATCGATAATCTCGGGTTCGATCTCGAGCAGCATCAGCGGCAGCGGCGCGAGCAGCGCGCGCTCCGTTCCGGGCTCGCAGATGCTTCCATCGCCGAGGTAGCTTGCCGCATACGCTGCGATTTTGTTGCTGCCGGCGCCGATGCGCGTCGCGCATTCAAACCGCGCCAGCGTTTCGCGCGCTTTTGCGATCTGCGCGCGTGTGTCGCCGGCAATGCCGTGCATGTCGAGGAAGGCAAGGCCGAGGCGCGCGTCGTCAACGAGCGGCGAGACGGCGTCGAGCGCATCGAGCATCTCGTTCCAGAGTGCGCGCCCTGCGTCGATGAGGAGGCTGATGCAGAGAAGCATGGTCACCTTAGACAAGCGCAGGATGAGACTGGACTGTTACACGGGTAGTGCGGCCGGCAGCCAGATGCCGGTGCTTGCGAACGCCGACGCGCAGCTCGAAGCCGTCGACGGCGCCCCAAAGCCCGTGCCGTCCGAACATATGAATGCGCTCGAGCGTGCACTGCAAGCGCACTCCGGCGGCAGCACTCAGTGCCGCGCCGGCCTGTGCCGCGACCACGATCAAGAGCACCCCGCTGCGGTGCGCGAGCTTTGCGAGCCGTTCCCAAACCGCATCACGTAATGTAACGAATGGCATGAGCACGAGCCGACATATCCGCGACCGCAATAGAATGTCGGCCGCCCGCGCCATCGCAAGCGCCTTACGCGCCGGAACGACCAAGACGCGCTCGAGACGGGCCCCAGCCTCCAAAAGCGCCGGCGGATAGAGACCGCCGTCGTCAATGATCGCGACCAGGCTGCGCCGAGTGATCCCCGCAACGAGACCGGCCGCAAGGCTCCAGCGCCCGGTTTCGCCCTCGAGCGTTGCCACTGACCCGGCCGGAAAACCACCGGCAAGCAGCCCGTCCACTTCGGGAATGCCGCTGGGTATGAGCTGTTCGACCGGAAGGGGCGCCGGCTTGGCGCTCAGGCGCTCCTTGAGAAGGTCGAATTCTCGCCTTCTCTCCGCGCCCGAGACTGCTGCCAGTGCCGACATGGGAGAATCATGCTATCGAACATATGTTCGATTGTCAAGGTGCCCCAGGAGCCGGAATTTTAAGCCGTGGGCGAGGAGGCCAAGCGACGGTTTTCTTCCTCGAAGATTTGCGCAATGCGCTGCGGATCGCAAGGACGCTCGAGCAGCGATTCGGGATCCCATTCGCTGCGGTTCGCGTTGAAGAAATCGCCGCCGTAGACGTGGATCGCGCCGGTGAGCCGGGCGATCGGATTGGTAACGGAATGAATCATGTCGCGGCCGAGCGGTACGGTATCCTTATCGCTGAGCGATTTTGCCCCGGCCGCCTCGACCCGACGCGAATTGTCCGGCAGGCGGCGCCAAAAAACGTTATCTTCACGCCCCGAGTAGATGCCGATGACCGCCCACATATCGTGATTATGCGGAAAGATCGTCATCTTCGGCGCCCAGATGACGTTGAGGATCGTGAGCTCGGGCGAGCGGTGGAGGACTTGAAGCTGCGCGCGATCGGGTTCCCCAAGGGTTTGGAGCACCGCAGCGGGGTCGCTCACCGCGCGGGCAACGATTTCGCGAATCGCGGCGGCGGAGCGGTCTCGCCCGAGCGCATCGCGGCAGTCGGCAATGAATTGGTCGAGCTCGAACATAGCGCGCCGCATCGCTTTACCCTTCGCCCTTCGAGACGCGTGCTCCTCAGGAAGACAACGTGGGGGGCTCCCAGGCGGCGAGGAGATGATCGCGGTCGGACGGACTCGTCAAATCCATCAGCGGGCCGATCGGAACGATGCGCGTCGGGTTGATGTCGTCGTGCGTGTAGTAATAGTGGCGTTTGATTTGATCGAAGTCGACCGTCTCCGCGATGCCGTCGATTTGATAGAGATCGCGTAAGTATCCGTATAAGTTGGGATAATCGACGATCCGGCGGAGATTGCACTTGAAGTGTCCGTAATACACGGGATCGAAACGTACCAGGGTCACGAAAAACCGCCAGTCGGTCTCGACCGGCTGTGCCCCGAAGAGGTAACGGTGATACGTCAGGCGCTCCTCCATCGCATCGATCGTCGTGAAGACGCCGTATGCAGCCTTTTCATACGCAGCTTGCGAGGTCGCAAATCCGGCCTTGTAGACGCCGTTGTTGAAGGTATCGTAGATAAAATCGTTGAGCTCGTCGATCTCCCGGCGTAAACCGCTCGGGTAGAGATCGAGATCCGGGTTGCTCGCGAACGCGTCGAACTCAGTTTCGAACATACGCATGATGTCGTCGTCGGAGTTGCTGACGATGCGCTTGCGCTCTTTGTCCCATAGCACCGGAACCGTGACGCGCGCGCGGTAGCCCGGGTCGGTTGCAAAATACGCTTCGCTCAAGAACGCCCAGCCGTTGTTTGGGTCGGGCTCGCCGGCCATGAATCGCCAGCCGCGCTCGTCGCGCACGGGGTCAACGACCGTCATACCAATCGCCCGCTCCAAGCCTTTGAGCTTGCGCACGATGACGGTGCGCGACGCCCACGGGCACGCGAGCGAAACGTAGAGATGATAGCGGCCCGACGCGGCGGGATAATCGGTGGTGCCGTCGGCACGAACCCAATGGCGAAAGTCATCGTCTTGGCGTTCGAAGCTGCCGTCGGCGGTCTGTTCGTCGGGGAATTGCGCTTTGGTGGTCATGGAGTGTTCGTACCCGGCTAAGAGCGCTGCGGCGGCGAGGGCTCAAAGTCGAGCGAGGCCGAGTTGATGCAGTAGCGTGTACCTTCTGGGCCGGGACCATCGTCGAAGACGTGGCCGAGATGCGAATCACAGCGTTTGCATCGGACTTCGATGCGATGCATACCGTGCGAGTCGTCATCGAGAAGCCGCACGTTCTCCTGTTCCTCGGGATGCG
>DASXGO010000131.1:0-4049 GCA_036489055.1 Candidatus Cybelea sp.
CTCGATTCGATCACTCGTCTGGCACGGGCCTACAACCAAGTCGTCGCGAGCTCCGGACGCACGCTCTCGGGCGGTCTCGATACCGCGTCGCTGCACAAGCCGAAGCGGTTCTTCGGTGCGGCGCGCAAGATCGAAGAGGGCGGCTCGCTGACGATCATCGCTACCGCCTTGATCGAGACGGGATCGAAGATGGACGACGTGATCTTTGAAGAGTTCAAAGGCACCGGCAACATGGAGATCGATCTTACGCGCAAGCTCGCGGAATCGCGCGTCTTTCCCGCAATCGACATCAAGCGTTCGGGCACGCGCCACGAGGAGCTGCTGCTCTCGCCCGACGAGATGCGCAAGATCTGGATGCTGCGGCGCGCGACCGCGGTGCTCAACACCGGCGACATCACCGAAATCATCCTCGACAAGATGGCGCAGACGCGCACGAACGAAGAGTTCTTGCAGTCGGTCACCAAAGAAGCGCTTTCGATGTCGCGCGGCTATGAGGACGGCAACGGCAAGTACTAGGGAGTCGCGGACGTAGGCGATTCTCATCGCCTACATCCGCAACTCGGGTCGGATGGCATTCGTCTGAATCGCTATCTGGCGCGGTGCGGGATTGCGTCGAGGCGACATGCCGACGAGCTGATCGTTAAAGGCGCGGTTAGAATCAACGGCCGAAGCGTTCGTGAGCTCGGGACTTTCGTTAATTCTACAGATCGTGTTGAAGTCGAAGGGCGCATCGTCCAGCCGCCGCGAGAATTTACCTACCTGGTCGTCAACAAGCCGGCCAGGATGGTAACGACGATGCGCGATCCGCAGCGACGGCGGACGGTGGCGGACCTGCTTCCGGGCGGCGTCCATGCCGTGCCGGTCGGACGCCTCGACTACGATACGGGTGGGATTCTCTTGCTGACCGACGACGGCGAACTCGCCCACCATCTGCTCCACCCGCGCTTCGGGGTCGAGAAGACCTATCGGGCGGCGATTGCCGGGCGGCTTTCGGCGCAAGACGTTCGCTCGCTGCACGGTGGCGTGCGCCTCGGCGATTTCCGCGCCGCCGGGGCGAAGATTCGCGTCGTTGCAGTTCGCCGCGACCACAGTGTCGTGGAGCTGACGATTCACGAGGGCCGGAACCGGCAAGTCCGCCGAATGTTCGAAGCGCTCGGCCACCCCGTGCTGGCGTTGATGCGCACGCGATTCGGGCCGCTTCGGCTCGGTGCGCTGGCGGTTGGAGCAGTACGGCCGCTTACGGCGCGCGAGTTAGCCGCACTCGAGCGGCATCGCAGGCCGCCGGTAGAAATCCCTCGTAGCAAGCGGAACACGCCCCGCACGCCAGTAACCCGAGGTACATCATGAAGGCTCGCTTTAGATTCGTCGCACCGGCCGCGGCGCTGCTCGCGCTGACTCCCGTCATCGCGGCAGCGCAGTATTCCAACGAGTTCACGCCGGCGAAGCTCCTGCAGCAAGGGAAGACGACCCACGATATTGCCGGCAGCGGCACGGTCGTCGTGCAGGTTCAAGTCAACCCCGACAGCAGTCACAAAGTGGTCAAGGTCCTGCGTTCTACCAACTCAGGAGACAACGCCGCAGCCATGGACATCGCCCAGAGCTCGAGCTACCGTCCGGCGCATCGAGGGACGACGCCGGTTGTGTCCTTTTACGATTTCACGCTCAAGTTCAACGGCAAGGCGGTCGTCAATACGCCGACTGAAGGCGAAGGCGGCGGCGTGCCGTCGTCCGGCGGAAGCGTGAGTCCGGCCGCCACCCAAGTAGCTGCGCTCATCCGGCAACATCAATACTCGGCGGCGGTCTCCAAAGCCCAAGGCGAGTTGATGAACTCACCCGGCGACGAGTCGCTTCGGCAAATGCTCGGCATCGCCGAATTCGACAGTGGAAACGTAACGGGGGCGGCGGCGGCCTTCGATAAGGTCCAAAACATCGGTTCGCAGTTCAAGCCGATCGCCGCCGCGAGCTTTGCGCGCGCGGCGGTCAGCACGGCGAGCAGCAATCCGACCCAGGCTCTGACGTACGCGAATAAGGCCATGGCGCTGGAGCCCGGAGCGAACTCGCGCTTCGCATTGGGCGTTGCGCAACTAGCCAACAATCAAAATGCGGAGGCCTTGGCGTCGCTGAAGGCCGCGCACGATGCGGAACTCTCCGATCGAAGTCTCTCAACCAGCTCCAAGGTCAATCTCGACCAGGAGCTCATGCGAGCGTACATCGCGAACAACGATTCCGCGGGAGCGCAGCAGGTAGCGGCGGAGATCAAGCGTCTCGACCCCAGCAGCAACGCGGGCAGCGAAGCGATGGGCGGAAGTCTCCTCACCGCCGGTGTAACGGCATTCAACAACAAAGACTACACGACGGCGTTGGCCGACTTCGATCAAGCGGCCGCCTCGGGCTCTCCCGACGTCGCTTTCCAAGCCAACGTGTTAGCCGCTAAAACGATCGGCAATGGTACCAAGCCGGACTACAAGCGGATGCAGGCTTATGCGGACAAAGCGCTTGCGATCAAGCCTAACGACCCAAACGCGAACTTTGCACAGGGCATCGCGCTAACCGGTCAGTGGTTCGGCGACCACAACGACAACACCAAAAAAGCAGCGAGTGCGGCCCTCGCTAAGGCAGACCAGGAAGCGAAGGATCAGGGTGACGAGGGGCTCGCGCTTCAGATCGAAAGTTTCACGAAGAAATATCTCAACCCATCGTCTTCCGGCCAGTCCGGAGGCGGCAGCTAATGTTACCAGGACTTTAGGCTGGGGTAGGCCAATGGCTCGCCCTCACGGGGCGGGAGGTCGCCGCGGCACTTTGTTAGTGGGAGGGTGGTAGGACACCGTGTTTTCCGGATTTATGGGTCTCATGCAGCAGGGCGGTTGGGACATGTGGCTGCTCTTGCTCATCTCGATCGTCGGGCTCGCCGTCGTCATCGAACGGCTCGTTTTCTTCCAGATGCAGCACGCGGACACCAAAGGGTTGCTGCGGCAGCTCGGGGCGAAAGTCTCGGCCGACGATCTCGACGGCGCAATTGAAATTTGTAAGAAGAATCGCGGCATGCTCCCGCGGATCCTCGAGTTCGGTCTTCGCCGCGGCGAGAAGAACCGGGCCGATATCCAGGACGCGCTCTCCATCGCGTTGATGGAGCACCTGAACTCGCTCGAGCGTAACCTGGCCATCATCGGCACGATCGCGGTTATCGCGCCCTTCGTGGGTCTGTTCGGAACGGTCTTGGGCATCATCCGGGCCTTCCAAGATATCGCGTTGAAGGGCAACTCGACGCCGGCCGTCGTCGCCGCGGGTGTTTCCGAAGCGCTCATTACGACCGCCACGGGACTCATCATCGCCGTCATCGCGGTTGTGTTCTTTAACTTCTTCAAGTCGCGCATCAAGAATTACAACCAAGAGATGATCGTCGCGGCAAATCAGCTCGCCGAAATGCTCCACTTCCACAACACCGGCGCGCCGATTCCCACGGAGCTCTATCAACCGACTCGAGCCGCAAAGTAATCTCGTAGGTACGCGATCGTGAGCCTGCTGTCGTCGCAGCAAGACCAAGAGGTGATGGCGGAGATCAACATCACGCCGTTTACGGACGTGCTGTTGGTCCTACTCATCATCTTCATGATCCTCGCCGCCCTGGTTGCGCCGCCCGGGTTCGAGAAAGAGCTGCCGAACAAGAACCCCAACACCTCGACCGCGACGAAGAACAAGAACGACATCGAAGTCGACGTCAATAACAAGGGCGTGATCTTCGTCGACGGAGTCAAGACCGACGAAAGCGGCGTCTATCGCGTGATGTACGACGCTTCGAAGAAGAAGCCCAATCATCACGTCGCAATCGTCGCCGATGCCAAGGCGCCGTATGGGGTGATCATTCGTATTCTCGATGCCGCGAAGAACGCCGGCCTGCAAGACGTCGGCTTCGTAACGTCGTAGCGGAGGTTTTTAGAACGTGGCCGTTTCCACGGGTCAAGGCGAAGATGAAGTAATGTCGACGATCAACATCACGCCCTTCACGGACGTGTTGTTGGTCCTCTTGATCATCTTCATCATTCTGGCGT
>DASXGO010000197.1:0-6090 GCA_036489055.1 Candidatus Cybelea sp.
TTGCCGCGCACGTCGGCAACGAGATCTTCGTGCCCATCTGAGGCTTCACGTATTCTCGCCAGCATGCGTTCGCCCAGCACCGCGGCACGCTGCGGGAGTCTCTGCTCGATCAGCACGTTGATCGTTGCGAGCGCTGCCGCGCAGGCGAGCGGATTCCCGCCGAACGTCGACGTGTGCAGGAACGGATTGTCGAAGAGCTTCGCAAAGATCTCGCGCCGTCCCACGACCGCGCCGGCCGGCACGACGCCGCCGCCGAAGGCTTTCGCCAAACACATCAAGTCCGGCGCGACGCCCCAGTGCTCGCACGCAAACATCTTGCCGGTGCGTCCCATGCCGGTCTGCACTTCGTCTAAAATAAAGAGCGCGCCGAACTCGTTGCAGAGCGCGCGAACGGCCGGCAGGTAGTTGTCGTCGGGGATGTTCACGCCGCCTTCGCCCTGAATCGGCTCGAGCAGGACCGCGCCAACGTCTTCGCCGACCGCACGGCACGACGTCATCATGTCGCGCAGCGCCAGCACGTCGTTAAACGGCACGTGTTCGATGTTCGGCAGCATCGGCCCGAACGGCCGGCGGAACTCCGCTTTCGCGCTGGCCGAGAGCGCACCGTAGCTCTTGCCGTGAAAACCCTTCGTCGCCGCGACGATCGTCTGCTTTGCGGGGTCGTAGGCCCGCGCGAGTTTCAGGGCGCCCTCCACCGCTTCGGTTCCGCTGTTGCAAAAGAAGCTGAACTCCAATCCCTGCGGCGTCAGCATCGCCAACGCTTTGGCGAGCATGGCGCGCAGCGGATCCAAGAGATCTTGGCTATGCAGCGGCTGGCGGCGCAGCTGATCGGTTACGGCTTTGACGACTTTGGGATTGCGATGCCCGACGTTGAAGATGCCGAATCCGCCGAGACAATCGAGGTACGTTCGACCGGTTACGTCGCGATAGGAGTTCGGGCCGGCGTCCGCCCATTCGACGACCGCGGCAGCGCGCTGCGCGTCGGTCGCCTTGCGGTACTCGAGGAAACCCGGATTCACGTGTTCGCGAAACGACTCGACCGTCTCATGCGTGATCCAATCCGCTTCCTGCGGCGTCACGTCGGTTCGCTGGATTAAATCTAGTACGCGCTCCGTATATTCGTAAACTCGTTGCTCTCGATCACCGGTAATTTTCGATCACCTCGTTAAGACGTCGCTCAAGGCGGCATGGAGAATGTTGAGACCCTCGCCGAGCTCCGAGTCGGTGACGACGAGCGGCACGAGGATCCGAATCACATTGCGTTTGGCGGCCAAAAGCAGAAGCAGCCCGCGTTCGCGTGCAACCTCGGCTACCTCAGGTGCGCCGTGTGCGAGCTCCATGGCGCACATCGCGCCGAGGCCGCGAACGTCTTCAATCGGCGCGAACTCGGTTTTGAACGATTGCAGCGCGGCGTGGATTCGCTCGCCGATCGTGCGGGCTCGCGCCAAGAATGGCTCATCCATCCGCGCAAAGACTTCGAGCGCCGCGGCGCAGGCGACGGGATTGCCGGCAAAGGTTCCGCCGAGCCCACCCGGCGCGGGAGCATCCATGATCTCCGCTTTGCCGACGACCGCCGCGAGCGGCAGTCCGCCGCCGATCGACTTAGCGACGGTCATGAGATCCGGCTCGACGCCGTACTGTTCGCAAGCAAAGAACGTACCGGTGCGTCCGAATCCCGTTTGAATCTCGTCCGCGATCAAGACGATGCCGTGCTCCGTCGCAATCCGCCGCAGCTCCGGCAAGAAATCGGCGGGCGCCGGAACGAACCCGCCTTCGCCCAGCACCGGTTCGACGATCATTGCAGCGATGCGGTCCGGCGACGCGACACCGGCAAAGAGTTCCTCGAGCCCGCGTAACGCGTACCGCGTGGTCACGCCGTGATGCTCGTACGGAAACGGTGCGTGATAGACTTCCGCGCAGTACGGCCCAAAGTGCTGTTTGTACGGTTCGTTCTTGCCGGTCATCGTCAGCGCGAGCAGCGTCCGGCCGTGATACCCGTGGGTGAATGCAACGACGGCCGGGCGGCGCGTGTATTCGCGCGCGATCTTTACGGCGTTCTCGGTCGCCTCGGCGCCGGTTGAAAGCAGCAGGGTTTTCTTCGGCGAGCTCCCGGGGGCGCGGCGATTGAGTTCCTCGGCGACGCGGACATACGACTCGTATTGCGCGACCTGGAAGCAGGCGTGCGTGAAACGCCCTGCCTGCTCCGTAATCGCGGCGACCACCCGAGGGTCGGTGTACCCGGCATTGAGAACGCCGATCCCGCCGACGAAATCGATGTATCGCTTTCCATCGACGTCCCAAACCGTCGCGCCCGAGGCGCGCTCGATCCAGATGGGATGCGCCGTCGCGACGCCGCGGGCGACGTTGGCTTGGCGCCGTTTCGCCAGCGTTTCGCTAGCGGAGGCCGACGGTTTTTCGCGTACTGTCATGATATGGCGAGGAACTGCTATTCGGCGAGTTTAAAGCGCCTCTTCTTTATGAGGCAATGCGTCGCCGCGATCGTGCTTTTTGCGCTCGTCGGGATGCCGGCGCGCAGCATAGCCGGAACCACGGGCACGCTGCGCGGGCGCGTCGTGGACGCCTCGACGCACGCGGCGATCGGCGGCGTGGCCGTTACGGCGACATCGCCGTCGCAAACGGCACAAACCGTCTCCGACGCGGCGGGGGCGTTTTCGTTCATCTCGCTGCAACCCGACACGTATACCGTGAGCGCGAGCAAGGCCGGGTACGACTCGCAATCGCAGGCCGGCATAACGATCGTTGCCGACCAATCGGCGACGGTTTCATTCCTTATGCCGAAGACGCTCAAAACGATTGCGCGAACCACGTCCCGTTCGGCGCAGTCGCTCGTTCGATCCGGCGTCACGAGCGACGTCTATTCGGTCAATTCTGCCGGGCAGAAGGCTGCGGCGACGCTCGGCGGATCGGGGTCGCTGACCCAGGCGTACGGAGCGATCGCGAGCGCTCCCGGCGTGAACATTCCGTCGAACCAGATGGGTTGGTATCAGAGCGTCTACGTTCGCGGCGGCGACGTGGATCAAGTCGCGTATGAGTTCGACGGGCTTCCGACGACCCGCCAATCCGATCTCGCACCGATCGCGACGCTCACGTCGCTCGGCAACCAAGAGGTGCAAGTCTATACCGGCGGTACGCCGGCAACCTCCAACTCCTCGGGACTCGCCGGCTACATCAATCAAGTCATCAAGACCGGCACGTTCCCGGGCTATGCGGCGGTCGATCTCGGTATCGGAGGCCCGGCCTTCTACCATTCCGCGACGGTGGAAGTCGCCGGCTCGACCCCCGACCGGCTCTTTTCGTATTACGTCGGCCTTTCCGGCACCAATCAATCGTACCGGTTCGGCGATCAGTTCGGCGGCGTCAGCGAACCGCTGTATTTTTATCCGCTCAACGTACCGACGAATAACAACGTGTACAATATTCTCGACGGCTCGGGCGGAAAGGCGCCGAATTACGGCTTCATCGTTTCGCCGGGATATGCGTACGCGCAAGGCGTCAACTTCGATCGCGAAAATGTGATCAACGTGCACATCGGCGTGCCGCACCACGACTCCGCGCTGCGCGACGATATTCAGATGCTCTATGTCACCGGCGGCATCGCCGATCAGTTTTTGAGTTCGGCGACCGACGTCTGGTACACGCCGCAGGTCGGCAAAAAGACCGGCATCGGCTACCCGATGCCGTACCTCGACTCGCTCTACTATGGCGGGCCGCTGATGCAGGCGCCGCGGCCGCAAGACGTTACCATAGGGTTCTTCCCGAGCAGCCCCTCCGGCCGCACCCCAGGCTCCCCGGTGGCGCCGAGCGACCGCGACGGCAACTGGAACGGCTACACCATCGACAAGTTTCAGTATCAGAAAAACTTCGATTCGCATTCGTACCTGCGGGGACTCGTCTTCGGAGCGTATTCGAACTGGTTCATCAACGGACCGCAGAGCGCGCAGCTCGTCTTCGGCTCCGACCCGGCCGACTACGAAGTCCTCGAGCACGGCTACGGCGGAAGCTTGATCTACGCCAATCAATTGTCGACGCAAAATCTGATCACCGCCGAAGCCTCGTACGACACGCAACGTCTTCAAACGTACAACGTCGGCTTCAGTTCGACCGATCCGTCCACAACGAGCCTCGCTCCGACCGGACTCGGCACGATTCTCTCGAGTTACGGCACGCCGAACGGCAAGTGCTACAACTACCGCACCGGTCAGCCGTGGAGCTGTTTCGATCGCGGAAGCCAGGGAGGCTGTATCACGCCGAGCGGCTGCTATCCCGGTGAAGGCTCGTTCCGTTTCGATTTGACGCCGGGCACCGCGCCGCCGGGTTCCCCGGCTGCACGCGCCGGCGCGCGTTGGATGATGACCGAGAACGGACAGAGCGCGCAGGTTGATAACGTGACGCCGCACTTCTCGTCGTACGCGTTGACGGATCTCTGGCAGCCCAACGACAGGCTCGTGGTCAACGCCGGTGTGCGGCTCGATCATTTCGAGTATACGACGAACAACCTCATCAACGGCTATCCCGCGCGCCAGTTTTGGTTCGACGCGTACAACAACGAATTTTGCGGTGCGCCCGGTAAGGCGACGCAATGGTCGTGGGACGGTGCGACCGGCTCGTTCGGATCCTGTGCGCCGGGCCTCCAACCCCTCACCGAGCCGGGGAACGGGCTCTACAACGTCACGGGCGGCACGAACGTCTCGAACGTCTTTCAGCCGCGCCTCTCATTTACGTACACCATCAATCCCGACACGGTGATCCGCGGGTCGGCGGGCAAGTACGCTCGCGCCGAAGGCTCGTCGTACTATCAATACAACACCTATCAGCAGAACCTCGCGTCGTTCATCGCGCAGTTCTACCCGCAAGGCTATCATACGCCCGACCACAACATCTCGCCCGACACCTCGGATAATTTCGACCTTTCGTTGGAGAAGCACGTCAAAGGAACGCAGCTCTCGTACAAGGTGACGCCCTTCTATCGCGACACCAGCAATCAGCTGCAGTTCCAGGCGATCAATCCGGTGCAAGGTACGCTGGCCGGGCTCAACGTCGGCACCCAGGAATCCTATGGGGTGGAGCTTTCGCTGCAGTACGGCGACTTCAGCCGTAACGGATTCTCGGGTCTCTTCTCTTACACGCATACCGAGAACCGGATCCGCTTCAGCCCGATCAACGGCGTTAGCGTCATCGACGCCCTCAACACTCAGATCGAGCTGTACAACTCGTATACGGCGGGGTGTGCGGGCGTCACGAAGAGCTCGCCGAACTGGCAGGCCTGCGGGAGCGGAGCATATGCGAACAACGCAAAGCTGCTGTTGCCCAACAATCAGTCCGGCACGCCGGATCAGGGCAAGCTCAAGATTCCGAATCCGTACTATCACGGCACGCTGCAGCCGCTCTTCAATACGGGTGCCTGGTACGCGCCGTACGACGTCATCCCGAGTCCCTTCAACGCCGCCAACGGGTACTCGGTGCCCGACGTCGCATCGGTGATTCTCAATTACCGTCACAACCGGTTTGCCGTGACGCCGTCGCTGCATTACGTCGACGGATCGAACTATGGTTCGCCGCTCGTCTGGCCGGGATACGTGCCGCAATCGTGTTCGAAAGAGCCGGCGAACACGCCTAATACGCCGGGCGTAAGCTGTCCGGGCGGCGCAGCCGGTGCGATCTTCTTGCCCGATCCCTATAGCAATCATTTCGATAATCTCGGCGCGTTCATCCAGCCGGCGGAGCTTACTGCAAACTTGCAGGCGAGCTACGATCTTTCGCCGCGCATGACGCTGACGGTGCAAGCCGTCAATCTCTACAATCAGTGCTTCCAGCGCGGTTACGCCTGGGACAACTCCGTCACGTGCGTCTACTCGACCCTGCCGTCGAATATTTTGGCGCCATCCGGAAACTTCGTCAAGAACCCGCCCGCGCAGCTGCGTTACCCGTACGGCACATTTTTCAACGTTACTGAAGTAGGGATCTCGTCAGTGCGTCAACCCTTCGGCTTCTTCACCAACCTCAGCATCAAAATTTGAACCGAACGCAATTCCTTCGGCAGGCCGGGGCCGGCGCACTCGGCGCGGCATC
>DASXGO010000201.1:0-7864 GCA_036489055.1 Candidatus Cybelea sp.
GGGCAGCCTCGTGGCGCTGCTCGGGCCATCGGGATCCGGTAAGACGACCCTTCTGCGGATCATCGCGGGGCTCGAGATGCCGGACGCCGGAACGGTGCAGTTCGACGGGCGCGACATCACCGGCCAGACGACGCGCGAACGGCGCGTCGGATTCGTCTTTCAGCACTATGCGCTCTTTCGCCACATGACGGTCTTCGAAAACGTCGCCTTCGGTTTGCGCGTACGGCCGCGCGAGACGCGCCCCTGCGCACAACGAATTCGCGAACGAGTCGGCGAGCTGCTCGAGCTCATCCAGCTCGGCAATCAATCCGGCCGCTATCCATCGCAACTATCGGGCGGACAGCGTCAGCGCGTCGCGCTCGCTCGCGCGCTGGCCGTCGAGCCTCGCGTGCTGCTCCTGGACGAGCCGTTCGGCGCGCTGGACGCGAAAGTTCGTTTAGAATTGCGCCGCTGGCTGCGCGCGTTGCACGACGAAGTCGGAGTCACGAGCGTCTTCGTGACGCACGATCAGGATGAAGCGCTGGAGGTTGCCGACCAGGTTGCGGTGATGAATGCGGGGCGCATCGAACAAGTCGGCGGCCCCGATGAAGTCTATCATCATCCGGCCACGCCGTTCGTGTACAATTTCTTGGGTAACGTCAATCTCTTCCACGGCCGCGTTGACGACGGCGTTACTCAGCTCGTTCGAGAAGCGACCGGCAACCTCGTCTTCGTCCGGCCGCACGCGCTCGATCTCGCGCGCCACCCCAACGGAGCGAACACCATTCGCGCCGTCACGAAGCACATTCATGCTGCGGGTCCAACCGTTAAAGTGGAAGCCGTTACGGAGTGGGGTGCCTCGGTCCACGTTGAGATCGCACAAGAACGATTCCGCGAGCTCGCATTGCAAAAGGGGGACGAAGTCTTCATGACGCCGCGCGACGTTGCGATTTTCGCCAACGGCTAGGCAGGCTCAGGGACCGGGAAGGAAGGAGGCACCCTCGCGGGTGCCTCCTCATAGTTTTGCCTTATGCGAGCGGCTTAAAACGGCGGTGGGTTTGCCGATGGTTGCGCCGGCGGCGCACCTGAGGATTGCGGCGCGGCGTTGTTCATCGGTATGAGGTCGAGCGTCGTCGTATCGAGGCTGTATTCACCTGCGCCGACGTATTGGTTGGGGGTCGCGCAGACCACGCTGTTTTCAGGTCCGTAGACTTCCACGAGGTCCGCCGGACCGCACTTCACTTGCGTGAGCTGATAGTTGGTGAGGAACGTCTCCCCCGGCGTGCCGGGCTGAACCTCATACGAATTGTACGTGACGTGCGTGTCCTCGTCGACAACCGCGCCGTAGACGAAGGCCGACGTCACGCCGATCGCCATCGCACCCCAGAAGCCGCCGCCCCAATAATAGGGCACCGGTGCCCACGCCATCCCGCCGTTCCAGCCGTAGCAGCATCCGCCGCCGCCCGGATTGTTGATGATCGTGTTACCGTTGCCGTTTCCAATGTTGTTGCCGCCGCCGCCGCCGGGACGATTTCCAGGGCTGCCGGGACGCCCTGGGCCACCCGGTCCACCTGGGCCGCCCGGTCCGCCGACACCACCGACGCCGCCCGGGCCACCGGGACCGCCGGGACGACCCGGGCCGCCGGGGCCGCCAACGCCACCGGGTCCGCCGGGCCGGCCGGCACCGCCGACTCCGCCGGGTCCACCGACGCCGCCGGGTCCACCAACGCCGCCGGGCCGGCCCGCTCCTCCGACGCCGCCGGGTCCGCCGATTCCGCCGGGCCTTTGCGCCACGCCGGGACGCTGCATACCGCCGCCGCCGCGCGCAAAGCTAGTGTTGCCAAAATTGAAGCCGCCGCCGCCGCCGCCGCGTGACATTCCGCCGCCTCCGCGCGACATGCCGCCGCCACCGCGCGACATTCCGCCGCCGCCGCGACCACCGCCGCCGCCGCGACCACCGCCGCCCCCGCCACGCCCTCCGCGGGCATCTGCAGCGGCGGCGCAGATCTGCAACACGAAAACCAACGATAGAAGAATCGATGCGTATCTTTTCATAGCGAGACCACCTGGTCGATGCGTCCGCTTACGTTGATGGAAGTGCCGTCGTTTAACGACAGCGTCGCGATAATGCTGTTGGCGGGGACCTTCGCAGAGGAACGCGCCAACGGTTGAGCGGCGCTCGTGCTATTGAAGTAGAGCGTTCCGCCCTTTAGATTCAAAGCACTGCTTTCGCCGTCTTGCACAAGCGCTGCGGCAGTAGGGAAGCACACGAGGATCTGCCCCTGATATGAACAGGCGGCACGCGTAACGACGATCGTCCCGTGGCCATCATTGGACGTCAGGAACAGCGAGCCTGAGAATACTTTGATTTCGATGTCTTTGTAGGTGTTGACGCTGCCGGTACTGCGGTGGATGTTGAGCGTACCCGTCGCGCTGGCCGTCGCCGGAGTAAAAAGGCACAAGGTGGCAGCGACCAGCGGAGCAGCGATTCTCGATGAAGCGGTCATAAGCGGTGACCTCCAGCAAAACGTGTATCCCGGTGGCGATGCCATCGGAATTGCAGCTCCTAGCGTAGACGAGCCGCTTGGGGCGCGCAACCACGCGCTAAGGTCCCCCTCGCAGGTGGAGGCTCCCGCGCGTGCTCGCGGAGCTTAGCCGATGCGGATCAAGGGAGTTTCGGCGGCTTCTCGGTGGCCGACGCGCTCTAGGTGCGCAAACTTTTGCGCCGTTTCTTCATTTTCTGGAACCATCAGACGTACGAACAAATCGGTTGTGAGCGAGATACCGAAATCGACACCGTACATGTCGAGCCGGCCGACGACCGGATGGTACCGAACCGTGACACCTTCGCCCGTCAGTTCTGCAGCGATGACTCGCCGGTTCCATGCCTGTTCAAAGAGGGCTTCCCCTTTGACTCGTTCGTAGACCTCATTTGCGACGGGGCTCGGCGACGGCGAGGAGTAGTTGAGCCGAAACATGCCTACCGCGCGGAAGACGAGCTCTTCCCGCTCGGGACCAAGAAATTCGATGAAATCCGCGTCGAAAAGCGCGCGCACTAGGCCGTTACGCTCCACGGGAGAATCAAAGCCCGAGAATCCGTAGATCGCGTCTGCGATGCGATTCCAATACAACGGCGTTAGTATCCGATCGCAGACCGCCGCGGAGACTCCGTGGACGTTCTCCAGAAGCGCGGCAACCGATCTCGGCACGGCAAGCGTCGTTCGTTCACCATCGACCAGCGGATGGCGCAGTCCGGCGAGTCCGAGCATATATTCGAGCTCCGCATTCGAAAGCCGCAATGCCGAAGCGATTCCATTCAGCGTTGCCGCCGATGGTTGAACTTCATCACCCGCTTCGAGCCGCGCATACCACTTAACGCCGATATCGGCAAGAAAGGCGACTTCTTCGCGGCGCAAGCCCGGCGTTCGCCGGCCACGGTGCGAGGAAATACCGACGTGTTCGGGGGCGAGCGCTTCGCGGCGTTCCCGTAAAAAATGGCCGAGCGCCTGGCGACGCGTTTCGCCGACAACGCTGCCTGGTAACGGTGCCACCGTTCCTCCTGCCGCTTCTTTAGTGTGAGTAAGCGAGCGAGCTGTCTCTAATGATAGCGTAATGAACGCCAGATGTGAATAAGGTGTGTGACTTAGCGCTCAGTTACCTGCCTGAGCGGCAACCCATGAGGGGGTATCTGGCTAGTAGACCCTGTTCGGTGGTTCCTCTCGGCGCTTTGAGAGCGCATTTTGATGAGTAGCAGTGACGATCACGCAGTTGCCGGTGTGGGACGCCGTGGCGATCGAGATCTCACTCGATCTGGCGCCTCCTCGCTATGCGCACGGCTCCGACCTAAATTTTTCGGGTCCGGGGGAACCGCGCGTTTGTCTTTTGGCGGGTTTCGCCCTGAGCTCACACCTTGCGCGGATTGCCGCTGCAGTGGATCGCGCAATCCCTGCGCGCTTGCCGTCGCCCATACGAATTTCGCGCGCGGCGGCCCGGTCTTCGCACTCCTCAGTTACCGGCGTCTCGATTCAGCCGGTGCTGCCGCTGCTACGACTGCAATCACGATTGATTCGGGCCATCGAGCCGGGGTTAACGCACGATTACGTTCAGATCGCGGTTGGAGGGAATCGCGACATGGATGAAATGACGCTGCGCTTCATTCGCGATTTCATCGCGTCGAAAAGGCCGCCGTTGTTCGAGCCGCTCGGCGCCGCAACGGCCGCCAGTACTCTGCGGTTGCGCGCCGCCGGCATCACGATTTACCAGCTCGGACGCCACGGTGCGCCGCAATCGATCCTCGAGCATTGGTCCTATAGACGAGAGACGGGAACCAGCGTCCACCTGGCAAGGGGACCATAGCGGATGGTTGTAGCTGCCCAACTGAGCGGATACGCTCGACTTCTGTAATGAAGTAAGGAATCGTTGTGCAAAAACGTCGAGCCTTGAGAGCACTCATCATAACAACGTTTGCGTGTTGCGCCATTGGGACGTTCTCGTCGAGTCACGCTTCGGCCGCATGCATTCCTCGAGCCCCCGCGTCGCCAATCCCGGCCCCTTCTCCGGGGGCCAGCGAAGCGCCGCTCTACCCGATGGCCGATGATATCTACACGATCGACCACGACGCCACGTTGTTCTACTATTTTCAAGGCAACCGCGATGGAACCGCCAAAGTGAAGAAGGAGGCCCGCTACGACCGCAACCTCTGGAATACGTGCGCGCAACTCCAGATTCGGCTTCCGTTCATAACGAAATACCCCACCGCTCCGGTGGTTCCGTACTCGACGAATGCGAATCCGTACTCGGGATTCGGTAACGCGGAGCTACGTTATATATATGCCGTCCCCACAAAGACGTTCGACCATTCGCTCGTGGTCGGCGCGGCCTTCCCCACCGAGTCGAACGGCGTTGAGAGCATCGACACGCAACTAAAATTCTTCTACATCGTTAAGTGGAAATGGAACGGCGGCGCGATTGCCTCCACCAACGAGTACGATCAAACGATCATTAGACCGCCCGGCGCGAGCTACACAAGTCTCTACGAACAGGAGTTCACGCTGCCCTACTGGTCGTTCGTCGACTCTCCCAACTGGAAAGGTCTTAAGCTTTCTGCGACTTACACGAGCCGCGTCTACTTCAATGATGGTTCTATCTACAAGTCAGCAGCCGGCTTTGTCGTCAACGGCAGCCTCAATGACGTTGCGCTGAGCCTTCGCGATACGTGGGGCATCGGCGCGAATGGTGTTTGGAAATACAAGGTGGAGGCCAACGCCTCTGCAAGGTTTTAACGTGAGGTCGTGATTGCGTGGTTCGTAACGACGCTTCGGCAAAACGCTGAGCTCGCGATTTTTCTCGCGCTTGCGATAGGCTATTTCTTCGGCCCGCTCAAGATCGCGGGTTTTACTTTGGGCAACGTCACCGCGTGTCTGCTCGCGGGTGTGCTCGTCGGCCAGCTCAACGTCGCAGTTCCGGGGCCCATCAAAGCCTTTTTCTTCTTGCTTTTTCTGTTCGCAGTCGGTTACCGCGTCGGTCCCCAGTTCTTCGCGGGGCTCAAGCGCGATGGCATCGCGCAGGTCGTCTTTGCCGTCGTCGCGGCGGTGCTCATGCTCGGGGCTGTAGTGGTATTCGCCGGCGTGGTGCACTTCAACGTTGGCGAAGCCGCAGGACTCCTGGCTGGATCGCTCACGCAGTCGGCGGCAATCGGCACGGCCACCGACGCTTTGTCGCGACTCAACTTGGATCCGTCGGTCATGAAGACGTTGCAAGACCAAATTGCAGTCGGCTATGCCGTCGCTTACGTGATGTCGACCTTTACCGGCGTGCTTCTCTGCACGCGTTTGGTCCCGCTGCTATTCCGTTTCGATTTATCCGAAGAGTGCCGAAAGCTCGAGGCGCAGCTCGGGCTTAAACCCGACATGCCGCCCGGAGTCTTCGGAGCTTACGCGACTAACGTCGTCCGCGCCGTTCGTATTGAGGGCAACGGAATCGCGGGTAAGACGGTGCGGGAAGTCGAGCGGGAGTTCGAGGCGGGCGGCCAGCGTGTGTTCGTCGCCGCAATCCGTCGTGGCGACACGATTTTGGCCGCAAGTCCGCCCGACGTTGTCGCCAACGGCGACGTCATCGCTCTGGCCGGGCCTACGGGAGTAGTGATCTCCGAATCGGCCGGCAGCGAAGTGCACGATCCGGCGTTGCTCGACATCCCGCTTGCACAACTCGACGTCGTCGTGACAAATCCGGATGTGATCGGCCGCACGGTGGAAGAGCTGATGACGGGCCGCGCGCGCGGTGTCGTGCTCAAGAAGATCGTCCGCGAAAGCGTCGAGGCTCCGGTTCTGCCACGGACGATAATCGACCGCGGCGATACGCTTACGATCGCCGGCTTCGCGAACGCCGTTGAAGCCGCAGCAAAAGTCGTCGGGTACGCGATTCGGCCCTCACCTTCGGCCGACGTCATATTCATCTCGCTTGCAATTATCATCGGCGGCCTGATCGGCACGTTGAGCGTCGTTGTCGGCGGAGTTCCCATTGGCTCAGGGACCAGCTGCGGCGCTTTGGTTGCGGGTCTCATCGGCGGGTACTTGCGGGGCCGCTCGCCGACGTTCGGCAACATCTCGCCGGGCGCACAGTGGGTCTTCGATTCGTTTGCTCTCTGTGTTTTTGTAGCGATCGTCGGCATTACGGCGGGGCCAAGCTTTGGTGCCGGCCTGAAATCGGCCGGCCTACCGCTCATCGCCGGCGGAGTCGTAATACCGCTGGTTTCGCTACTGATCGCTGCCGTCTTCGGAAAGTACGTGCTGCGGCTCAATAACGTGATCCTGTGCGGCGCTTTAGCCGGGGCGGACACGTCATCGGCTTCGTTTGGCGCAATGCAGGATATCGCAAAGAGCAATCTCTTCACGCTGGGCTACACGATAACTTACGCCGTCGGCAACATTTTGCTCACCATTTGGGGCACCGTCATTGTCGCCATTTTTGCTTCAAAGATCGCCGTTTAAGGAGAGATCACCATGACAACGTCCACGACCAGCTCCGATCCGCTCGAGCGCTTTCGGAAATACGAATCGCTCAGCCCGTTCGAGCTCAAAGACGATCTCATAAAACTTGCAAAAGACCCAGAAAGCGTTCACGTTTTTCTCGATGCCGGACGAGGAAATCCGAATTGGATCGCCACGACCCCGCGCGAGGCGTATTTCCTCTTCGGGCGGTTCGGGGTCGAAGAATCAAAACGCGTTTGGGACGAGCCGGACCTCGGCGGAATGCCTCGGCGCGACGGAATTGGCGGTCGCCTCGAGGGTTTTCTGAAACGAAACGCCGGCGATTCAGGCGCCGCACTGTTGAAGAAAATGATCGATTACGGCGTTGAGAAGCTGGGCTTCGATCGTGACGCGTGGGTCCACGAACTGACCGACGCGATTATCGGCGACATGTATCCGGTGCCGATGCGGATGGGTCGACACATGGAGCAAGTGGCTCGAGCGTATCTGGTGCGCGAGATGTGCGGCGATTCGCCTCCGCCCGGCACCTACGATATCTTTGCCGTCGAGGGTGGCACTGCCGCGATGTGCTACATCTTCGACTCACTGATGGTGAACGGACTGCTCAAGCGAGGCGACCGGATCGCGCTCGCTGTACCGACGTTCACACCCTATCTCGAGATCGCGCATCTCGATAAGTATGCCTTCGAGACGGTCGAAATCGACGCGAGCGGCACGTACGACTCCGGCGCGCACTCGTGGCAGTATCCCGATAGCGAGATCGACAAGCTGCTCGATCCGAAGATCAAGGCGTTCTTCATCGTCAACCCCGGCAACCCTTTCGCCGTCGCGCTCTCGAACGACACGATCAAGAAGATCGGCGCGGTGCTGAAGAAACGGCCCGACCTCATCCTGCT
>DASXGO010000226.1:0-5352 GCA_036489055.1 Candidatus Cybelea sp.
CGGTTCCGGCGGGGCTTGCGAGCACGGCGCGCACCGCCGCGAGTGCTTGCGCCGTCGCGGGCGCGCCGTTGATCGCGACGATCGCGTCGCCTTTGGCGATGCCGGCGGCCGCCGCGGCTGTTCCCGCGAGCACGGCGAGAACGGTGTACGTCCCGTTTTGATCGATCAAGAAGAGTCCCGAACGATCGTACGTAAACTGCGCGTCAAACTGCGCGTTCTTCGAAAGCAAAAGCTGTTGATGCGCGTAGTCAAAGGTGCAATCGAAGCGGCTAAGCAGCGCACCGCCGATATTCGCCGGATTGAACGGGTCGGCCAGCGCGCCTTCCGTTGAGGTCGAAAAGAGCGCGATGCTGTTGGAGATTTGGTACGGGCCGATTTGCAGAGCCGGGATTCGTCCGAGCCGTGCGTACGATGGGCCGCCAACGCCAAACCCGGTTACGGTTGGTGCCGTCTTCGCCAGCGCCGCGATCGCCGGATGCGCCGCCAAAAAGGGCGACGACAACTCGAGACCCGCCCGGTTTCCGGTATCGACCTCGGCGGAAACGGTGACGTCACCGACGTTGACGTTCACTCGCGGAATGGTTCCATCGAGAAAGAACTGCATCGCGGCGGCTCCCGGCGCGGCTGCGGGGAGCAGACTCGGCATCGAGAGCGTCAGCTTCGAACCGGCATAGTCGATCGTCGTCAAGAAGCGCGCGAGAAATTGGTAGCCGAGCATGCCGTCGATCTGCATTCCCTCGGCGACGCCGAACCCCGTAGCGATCGGGAGCACGAGCGCATACTGATCGCGCACGGTCGCGTTTCCTACTGCAACCGAACCGATGCGGGCGAAGGACGCGCCTTCGGTTGCGCTGCCGACCCCCTGCAGATGCAGGGTACCAGAACTCTTCGCCGATAGAGCGGCGGCGACTTCAGGCGTGACGATGTAATCCCCCCCGCTGTCCAAGACGAATGTGTACGGACCGTGCCCGTCGATCGTCACGTTGGAGACGTACACGTGATTGTTGACCACCCGAATCGGAACGCTGCCGGTCGTCCCGCCCGCAATCGCAAAGTCGTGCACGTTTTGCCGCGGCACGCGCATGCGTTCGGCGACGTCGGCATTTACCTCGAGCGTCGAAACGCGCTCCGAAATAGTGTTGCCGCTCGAGAGCTGGGTTGTGCTGGCGAAGGGGTACGTAATGCCCTCGACGTGGCGGTAGTCCAAGAGGGTAGTCACGGACTGGACCGCGCCGATCGTCGTCGTCTCTCGCGCGATCAGGTGGGTCTGCGGATCGATCCACAGCCGGATCTCGGTGCCGTTTGGGGGCGTGACGGCGAGCACGTCGTACTCGCCGCCGCTACCCGCCGTTCTTCCGGCGTAGACGACGGTCGCCCCGCCGGCGTCAGGGCGGAGGTAGCGCAAGTTATCGAGGTACGCTTGGTTGATCGCCTGGAGCCGGCCGGCCATGCCGCCATCGATCGTCACCAAGCCGGCGTAATCTTGGCTCCAGGCCGTCTTGCCGTCCCAGCCCTCTGCGCCGCTCAAGGGGCCGGCGTTCTGGTCGACCGTAAAACGCACGCCGCGGACGTCGTTCCATTCCTGGGCTCGCCCTCGTATGCCGAGCAGTTCGATCGTTCCAGTCGTATGAATTGAGGTAAGCGAGCCGATTGGACGCGCGAGCATCGTTCGGCGCAAGGCGGCCAAAACGCTCGGCGTTGAGGCCGCCGATTCCGCGCGAGCGCTGCCGGTGCCGAGCGAGAATCCAATTGCGAGCAAAAGGCCTGCCGTGACGCTGATTCGCATGCGCCGTAGTACCTTGACGCTTCGTAGCGGCCCTGGTAAACTGCCGGGGTTGCGGTTCACGCGAGCAATACGCCTGGACCCGTTGCATAACGCACCCAGACCGAAACGAGAAGAATGAAGAACATCCTGGGCCGTAAAGTCGGGATGACCAGCGTCTTCACCGCCGACGGGCGTTCCGTACCCGTCACGGTGATCGCGGCCGGTCCCTGTACGGTCGTCGAGCGCCGAACCAAGGAGCAGCACGGCTACGATGCCGTCGCGCTTGGTTTCGAGTCGGTCAAACGGAACCGGCTCACGCGCGCGCTTACGGGCCACTTCAAGAAACAAGGGGTTGAACCGTCACGGTTCGTGCGAGAGTTTCGAACCGGTTTCGGCGATGAGGCCGTCGGCGCTAGCATCACGGTCGCGGGATTTGAGGCCGGCGATCGCGTTGACGTTGTGGGCGTTTCGAAGGGTCACGGATTCTCGGGCGGCATCAAGCGGCACAACTTCAGCGGCGGTGGAGCGAGTCATGGCTCGATGATCCATCGTCAGCCGGCGTCCAACGGCGATACCAACGCCGGACGAACGACGAAGGGGAGCCGCCGGCCGGGTCATTTCGGCGTCGATCGGACGACGCTGCAAAATTTGGAGATCGTGCGAGCGGATACCGATCGCAACCTGTTGCTGGTTCTCGGTTCCGTACCGGGCGCAAAGAACGCGCTGGTCGTCGTCTCCGAGAGCATCAAAACGCGCAAGGCGAAGAGCTGATGCCGAACGTTATCGGCTTGGCCGGCGACGTCGTCGGAGAGCGTAAGGCGCCCGCCGTGCTCGGTCGCGATTTCAGCGGGAAGCTCGACGTCGTGTATCGCGCCGTGCATCGCGAATTCGCAAATCCGCGTGCCGGTACCGCCTCTACCCGCAAGCGCGACGAAGTTGCCGGCGGCGGACGTAAGCCGTGGCGGCAGAAGGGCACCGGCCGCGCGCGGCAAGGATCGATCCGCTCGCCGCAGTGGCGTCACGGCGGCGTCGTCTTTGGGCCGCAACCGCGCAGCTACGTGGAGAGCCTCAATAAGAAGGAACGCCGGCTCGCATTCCTGGCCGTGCTCGCAGACCGTTTCTCCAACGACGCGGTCGCGGTGTTCGACGCCGGAGATTTCGGCATCGAAAAGACGGCAGCGTTTGCAAAAGTGATTTTCGGCAGCGCCAAGGCCGCGCGCAACGGGCCGACGACGCTGATCGTCTGCCGCAGCGGCGAACCGCATGCTTCCGCGATCCTGCGCGTCAGCCGCAACCTGAAGCGAGTCGCCGTAACCGACGACGGCGCGCTCGACGTCAAAGACGTGCTGCGCTACGACCGTATTTTCTTTACGACCGCGGCTTATGACGCCGTGAGCGAATCGCTAGACACGGAAGGCAAAGATGGACGCGCGTGACGTCATTGTAGCGCCGCGCATCACCGAGAAGGCAATGGCCGACGCGCTCGCCCAGCAGTACACCTTTGTCGTGAATCCGCAGGCGACTAAGACGCAGATTCGCCACGCCGTCGAGGAGATTTTCAAAGTCAACGTGTTGCGCGTGAACACCGTCAACGTGCGCGGCAAGACGCGCCATTTCGCGCGCCGCGGACGACGGACGTCGGGCCGCCAAAGCGACTACAAAAAGGCGATCGTCACGATCAAGACGGGTCAGAAGATCGAACTCGGCGGCGTCAACTACTTCGAGCAATAGCGATGCCTGTTAAGAAATATCGGCCTACTTCGCCCGGTAAGCGTTTCATCACGACGATCGACTTTTCCGATCTGTCGAAGGTCGCCCCCGAGCGTTCGCTCGTTGAGGTCCGCAAGAAGCACGCCGGCCGCAACAACAACGGCCACATCACGGTGCGTCACCGCGGCGGCGGAACGCGGCGGCTCTATCGCATTATCGATTTCAAGCGTTTGAAGGACGGCGTTCCGGCGAAGGTCGCAACGATCGAATACGATCCGAACCGCTCGTGCCGCATCGCGCTGCTGCACTATCGCGACGGCGAGAAGCGCTATATTCTCGCGCCGCTCGGTTTGAAGAACGGCGAGCTCGTGGAGTCGGGGCCGAGCGCCGATATCAAGATCGGAAACACCCTGCCGATCCGCAACATTCCAGTCGGCACGGTGATTCACAACATCGAGCTGCGCCCGGGCCAGGGGGGCAAGCTCGTGCGCTCGGCGGGCGTTTCGGCCCAGCTCATGGCTAAGGAAGACGAATACTCGCAAGTACGAATGCCGTCGGGCGAAGTGCGAAAGATTCACGTTGAGTGCCGTGCGACGATCGGTCAGCTCGGCAACGTGGAACACGAAAATCAGATCATCGGCAAAGCCGGCCGCTCGCGTCATCTCGGCAAACGCCCCTCGGTGCGTGGAATCGCGATGAATCCCGTCGATCACCCGCACGGCGGCGGTGAGGCGCGCTCGACCTCGGGCCGTCCGCCTACCACGCCGTGGGGCCAAATGACGATGGGCAAAAAGACGCGCCGCAACAAGCGCACGGGCAAAATGATCGTTCGCCGTCGAGGTTCGAAATAAATGTCGCGTTCGCTTAAAAAGGGCCCGTTCGTTGCCGACCATCTCGTCAAGAAGATTGAGAAGCTCAACGAGACGCGCGAACGGCGCGTGATCAAGACGTGGAGCCGCGCGTCGACGGTGCTGCCGACAATGGTGGGGCATACGATCGGCGTGCATAACGGCAAAACACACATCCCCGTCTACATCACCGAGAACATGGTCGGCCACAAGCTCGGCGAGTTCGCTCCGACACGTCACTTCCGCGGGCACGGCGGCGAGAAGGCGACGGTAAAGACGTGACCAATCAGATGCCGCAAGCCGTCGCGCACCTGCGCTTCGTTCGGACGGCGCCGCGCAAGCTGCGGCGCGTCGCCAACGCGATTCGGGGAAAGAGCGTGCGGGAAGCGCTCGCGTTGCTGAAGTTCGCCGAAGTGTTCGCCGCCGAGCCGATCGAGAAGCTCGTGCGCAGCGCGGTTGCGAATGCCGGAAACAATCACGACATGAATGCCGACGAGCTGTACATCGCGCGCATCACCGTCGACGGCGGCCCGGGCGGGCGTTTCACAAAGCGGCTCGATCCGCGCGCGCAAGGTCGCGCGGCCTTCAAGCGCAAGCGGCTCTCACACGTCACGGTCGTCGTCAGCGAAGAGGCGCCCCGAAAACCGCGCAGGCGGCTCGCCGGCGCATCGGTGCAGGCTGCCCGCGTGCAGCGCCGCGCCGCCGCAGTGGAGAGCGCATCGAAACCTCGCCGCAAGAAGAGCGCGCCGCGCAAGCGAGCGGCAAAGCCGGCGGCAACCGAGTCTGGGGCGGAAGCATAAATGGGGCAAAAGATTCATCCTGTCGGGATGCGTTTGGGCATTACGCGCACTTGGGACAGCCGCTGGTTCGAGAAGAAGCATTACGTCGATTGGCTGCACGAGGACGTCGCGATTCGCAAGTCGTTCAATCGCTGGATGCGCTCGGCGGCGATCAGTAAGATCGAAATCGAGCGTCGTGCGAATCAGGCGCGCGTGATCGTGAACACCGCGAAGCCGGGCATCATTATTG
>DASXGO010000205.1:0-1551 GCA_036489055.1 Candidatus Cybelea sp.
CAGCTGCGGCGGACGCTGCGCGACGACGTCGACGGTGCGGGCGTGCTCGATGCGGCCGCGATCGAACAGGTCGCTGCCGAGTCGTGGCCGGCCGTGCGCGATGCCGACGAGCTCCATGACGCACTCTCGTCGCTCGTCGTGCTGCCGCCCGTCGCCGCGTGGATCGCGTGGTTCGACGAGCTCGTGTCAGATCGCCGTGCCATGCTGTTGTCACCCCAAGCGGAGCTATGGACCTGCGCCGAGCGCCTCGATCTTGCGCGCGCCGCTTACGGCTGCGGCGAAGACCGCGACCAGGCCGTCACCGAAATCGTGCGTGGCTGGCTGGAGTGCAGCGGGCCGCTGACGATCGCGCAAATTGCGCAGCGTTTGAGCCTTCCGGCGGAGGCCGTGAACGCCGCGCTGCTTCGGCTCGAGACGCAAGGACAAGTGCTGCGCGGAAAATTCTCCCGCAGTGAGAGCGCGGAGCAGTGGTGCAACCGCCGCGTACTTGCACGCATCCACCGGCTCACGATCGGAACGCTGCGCCGCGAGATCGAGCCGGTCAGCGCCGCGACCTATATGACGTTCTTGCAGCGATGGCAGCATGTCGCGCCGGCGTCACGCTTGCACGGCATTGACGGCGCATTGCAAATCGTGCGCCAGTTGGAAGGGTACGAGATTCCGGCCTATGCGTGGGAAGAGCAAATCCTACCGGCGCGCGTCGCCGGGTATCGGCCGGAACTGCTCGACCGGCTCTGTTATTCCGGGGACGTGATGTGGGGCCGCCTGACGCCGCACCCGGCGTTGGAGCCCGGCAGCGGAACCGATCGCACGCGCGTTCGTCCAACGCGCCTTGCGCCGATTGCGCTCTTTCTGCGGGCAAATGCCGAGGAACTGATCGTGCGGCGCGAGCGCGACGTCGGTGCGCTCTCGCACGCGGCGCGCGAAGTGCTCGAGGAAATCGAGCGCCTTCACGCTCCGTTCTTCGCAGAGATCGTTCGCGCGACCAAACGATTGCCGAGCGAAGTGGAAGAGGCGCTCTGGCAGCTCGTTGCGGCGGGATTGGTAACCGCCGACGGATTCGATGCGCTGCGCTCGCTCAGCGACGCCAAACGCCGCCTCGGCGAGAAGGGATTGCGCGCGCGTCCGCGCGCGTCGAGCGGACGCTGGACCCTAATGGCCGCTGCGGCCGAGAGGGTCGACCGCGAATCGTTCGCGCGCCGCCTGCTCGCGCGTTGGGGCGTCGTCTTTCGCGACGTGATTGCGCGCGAGAGCCTCGCCCCGCCGTGGCGTGAGTTGCTGATCGTTTTACGCCGCATGGAGGCGCGCGGCGAGATTCGCGGAGGGCGTTTCGTTGCGGGATTCGTCGGCGAACAGTTCGCGTTGCCGGAAGCCGTCGACGCGTTGCGCGCGGCGCGTCGCAGCGGCGAGACGGACTTAGTGAGCCTCGCGAACTACGATCCGCTCAACCTCACCGGAATCGTTCTGCCCAGCGCAGTGGCTTAGCAGGGCGAGCTCGTCTGCCGGCCGGAGTAGACTTCGAGAACGGCGTTCGCAGCGTACGGTATTTGC
>DASXGO010000337.1:0-2597 GCA_036489055.1 Candidatus Cybelea sp.
GGCCGGCGTGGACGTCGAGCTGCGCCTCGAGCTGTGGCAGTGGCTGCGTGCGCTCAATCGCGACGGCTTGACGGTATTTTTGACGACCCATTACCTCGAGGAGGCCGAGCAGCTCTGCAAGCGCATCGCGATCATTCGTCAAGGCCGCATCGTCACCGAGAAGCCGACCGAAGAGCTCATCGCCGAGGGCGCGTCGCTGCAGGACGTCTTTCTCGAACTGACCCGGAATTAGCTATGCTTCTCGATGTGTCGCCGAACGCCGTAGGACTGTGGACGCTGGTAAAGCGCGAGGTCATTCGCAGCCTCAAGATCATCAATCAGGTGATCTGGCCGCCGATCATTACGACGCTGCTTTACGTCTTCGTCTTCGGTCTCGCTTTGGGCAGCCGAATTCCCAGCGTTCAAGGCGTGAGCTACGCGCAGTTCCTCATTCCGGGGCTCATCATGCTGCAGGTCATCGATTCTTCCTACGGCGAGTGCTCGAGTTCGCTCTTCCAAGGGCGGTTCATGAATTCGATTCAAGAGCTCCTCATCGCGCCGATGTCGGCCTTCGAAATCGTCGCCGGATACGTTCTCGGGAGTTTGGTGCGCGCGCTGCTCATCGCGGGCCTGATTACGGGTCTCGGTATCGTGCTCGTGCACATTGCTCCACGCGACTGGCTGCTTTATCTATGTGTCATCGCCATGGTATCGATTTGGTTTTCCGCGCTCGGCCTGATCTTCGGATTGCTTGCGGACAAGTTCGACCACATCGCGATCCTGACGACGTTCGTCATTACGCCGCTTACGTTCGTCGGAGGCGTTTTTACTTCCGCAACGATGCTGCCGCCGGCGCTGCGCAATTTCGAGCTTTTTAATCCAATTTTCTATACTATCGACGCATTTCGCCGAAGTTACACGGGCGAGAGCTACCTTCCGATCGTATTTTCACTAGCAATGATTGCGCTGCTCGCGTCGGTCGCGCTTGCAATAGTCTTGCGCATGATGGCGATCGGATATAAACTGCGTATGTGATGACCGCGTTTACAATGCTGCTGGCGCTCGCACAGGTCGCGACGCAGCTATCGATCCAGCCCTGGACGGGCACGGATTTCCAAACGACCACCACCAGTGCGGCGAAGTATCGCCTGGAGGTCAATGGAAAGCCCAATTCGACCGTTCGCTTGCGGGCTCTGGACGTAGAGCACGGATGGCTCGCCGCATTTTGCACTCCGAGGCTTTGTTCGCCTCAGGAGATCAACGTGCAGCTGCCCCATTCCGGATCGGCGGTCTTTCAATTCGAACTGATTCGGGAGTCGCTGAGCGCACCAAAACACAGCGGCGCGACGATCGCCGTCAGCGACGGCGGATCGATCAGCGTCCCGGCTGCCTTCCGGGAGTAGCCGAAGCTCAAAAGAACGGGTTGTGCCCCTTTTCGGACGCGATCGTCGTCGGAGGTCCGTGACCGGGCATGACGGCCGTATCGTCGGGTAGGGCGAAGAGCTTGCTGCGGACGCTATTGAGAATGTCGCCATAGGTGCTCGCGTCGCCATAGGCGCCGCCGACGCTCGCTGCAAAGAGCGTGTCGCCCGAAAAGAGCGTACCCTGGAAGATGTAGCAGGACGAGCCGTCGGTGTGCCCGGGCGTGTGGAGCATGCGGATCGACGCATTGTCGCCGAACGGTAAGGATTCGCCGTCACGCAGCATCGTTGCACCCTTCGCGAGCGATCCGATCGCCGCAACGTCGAGCGCGTGCATCACGATCGTTGCATCGGGAAATGCCTGCGCAACCGGGGCGGTCGCATCGCAATGATCGGGATGCTTGTGTGTTATCAGGATGTACTGCAAGTGGTAGTCGCCATCGCGCAAGACTCGCAGTAGATTCTGCGGGATGCCGGCCGGATCGACGAGTGCGGCCCGGCGCCCTTGATCGAGGAAGAAGACGTAACCGTTGCTGGGGTGCGGATCTTGCGGGTGCCGGCTCACGCGAGGCGGCGAAACCGCGGGCGGATACCAGCGTCCGGCGGCGACGTCGGCGAGCTTCGAACCATCGAGCCGAAGCACCGACGCGAGCGCGCGCGCCTCGTCATCGTTTGCCGCGCCGTCGTCTTTGAGCCATTTCGAAATCGCCTGCGCCGGGACGCCGCTTGCGCTTGCGAGCTGCGGCGCGTCGATTCCGGCGCCGCGCATCGACTTACGCAGAATGTCGCCGAAGGTGTCTTCGAGGGGCAGCTGGAGGCTGGTCATGGAGTACACTTCGCGCGCAGGAAACCCAGTCATCCTCAGGGGAGTCGAAGGATCTAGTGGAACGCGTCATCATCATCGGGTCCGGTCCCGCCGGGCTAACCGCCGCGGTCTATGCCGCGCGCGCAAACTTACAGCCGCTCGTTCTCGCCGGCGGTCTCTACGGCGGGCAGCTCATGCTGACCACCGACGTCGAAAACTATCCGGGATTTCCTGAGGGCATTCTCGGCCCGGAACTCATGATCAAGTTTCGCGAGCAAGCGGAGCGGTTCGGTGCGCGCATCGAGAACGTGGACGCGAGCAACGTCGATTTTGCGAAGCGTCCGCTGATCGTACGGACGGACGATGCCGAGCACGCGGCAAAGACGGTTATC
>DASXGO010000403.1:0-1913 GCA_036489055.1 Candidatus Cybelea sp.
CTCGATCTCGAGGAGCTTCGTTGCCGGCATGAACCAATTCTCGCGCGACGTCGGCATCCTCACCGATGACGTGCCCTACGAGAGCATCGTGGCGACGCAGTTTTCGCATTTGTGGGAGCAGTAGGGTGGGCGAAGCGCAGCGCGCCCACGCGTCTGTTCCGCATCGGGAGCGAGTTGCGCGTGGGCACGGCGCACGCAATCAAACTTGCGTTGCGATGTAAGCCTCTTGCGCGCGCCTTTGCCCACCCTACAAACCGGCGCGACAAGATTTTTGCTTCAATCGGGTGCCAGCGGCGGCAGATTGAGCGCGGCGTCGACCAGCGCGCTCGCCCGCGTGAAATCGAAGTTGCGATAGACGTTCTGCTTCACCACGAACGAGGCGCCGCCGTAGAACTTCTCGTATTGCTGGTGGCGGCTGCCGAATTCCGAGCCGATGAAGTCCCAAGCGAGCCGCATCAGCGCCACCTTGGTTTTCGCGTCGGAGGATGCCGAGCGCATGTAGCGCTCGATGTCGCGCGCCGTCTCCTCGCTCTCGAAGTCGCGCAGCGACGACGGCAGCGTGATCATCGCGGCACCCGTGAGCTCGCGGATGATTTCGAGCATGCGGCCGTTGAGCTCGGATTGCACCGCCATCGCCGAATAAAGCGCGGTCCGCGACGGCCACAGCACCCCGGCTTTGTCGATCGGCGCCGTCACCTCATGCGCGAGCAACATATGCTCGTAGATCGACACCCAGGCGGCAAGCTCGCCCATCGTGATCTGCACCGCCGGATTGGCGGCATTTCCGGTCATCTCGTTCATGCGTTGGGCGATGCCGATCATGAAGCGCAGCTTGGTGACGTAGCGCACCTGCGCCTGATGGTTGCCGTAGAGATGCGACGGCGTCTTCCACCACTGATCGCGCGACAGTTCGACGTTGCGGTAGATGAAGACCCGCTCCCAGGGCACGAACACGTTATCGAAGACGACGTAGCTGTCGGTTTCGTCGAAGCGGCTCGAGAGCGGATAGTCGAAGGCGTTGGTCGCCCCGATCGCGAACGGTCGCCGCGGATAAAGCTTGACGCCGGGCGCATTGACGGGAACGGCCAAGCAGTTGGCGTAGTTCTCGTCGCCGGGCTGCAGCGGATGGATGCAGCTCAAATGGATGACGTCCGAAATCGCACCGCCGGTGGCGAGCTGCTGCGCCCCGCAGATGACGATGCCGTCATCGCGCTCCTTGACCACGCCGGCATAGAGCGTCGGATCGCTCTGCTTGTGCGCGGGCTTGCTGCGGTCGATCTGCGGCGGCACGATGGCATAGGACGCGTAAAGGTGATTGTCGCGCAGATGCTCGTAGAAGGCGACCACGTTGTCGGCGAAATTCCCTCCGCCGGCGGCGAGCACGCTCGGCGTCGCGGCGTAGCCGCAGAAGAATCCGGCGACGTGGTCGGGCGTGCGGCCCATCAAGCCGAACGTCGCCTCCGCCCAGGTTTCGGAAAACAAACGTCGCGCCCGCAAATCGGCATGACTGCGCGGGATCTGGTAAGCGCGCAGCACCGGCTCGCCGGTCTTGGGCGAGACGAACGTCATGCGCTCGCGCATCTCCGGCGCCGCCGCGATGTCGTAGAGTCTCGCGATCGAGCGCGCCGCCTCGCGGAAGGCGAGATGCGCGGTCACGTCCTTGACGCGTTCGCCGTCGACGAACACCTGCCGTCCATCGTTGAGCGAGCGAAGATAGTCGGATCCGGTTCGCATCGGAGCCTACGCCTTGAGCGGTTATTCGACGTTCACGACTTTACGCCATTGGCGATGAGCTCGACCAGCTTGTGCGGCATGACCGGCGTTTGCGCGATGCGGACCCCGAAGGGTTGCAACGCGTCTTCGATGGCGGAAATCACCGCTGCCGCGGTCGGAATGGTGCTCACTTCGCCCGC
>DASXGO010000428.1:0-14127 GCA_036489055.1 Candidatus Cybelea sp.
CCGCGTTGATATCGTCGGGCGGAACCGGTGCAAAAATCGTCGGCGGCGGCGAATATACGTGGCCCGATTCGCTCGACGTTATGGGTTGGGAAGTGACCGGCGAAGGACTCAAAGCGATCTTTTCGCGCGATATTCCGGAGCTCGTGACCACCAAGCTTCACGACGTCGCCGTGGACTTCTTAGCCGAGCACGATTTGACGCTGCGCGACATCGACGCCTTCGTCTGTCACCCGGGCGGCGCGAAGGTGCTCGACGCGTTGGAGGTCGCATTCGACCTTCAACCCGGATCGCTCCGCGATGCGCGGGACGTCCTACGCGATTACGGAAACATGTCCGCCGCGACGGTCATGTTCGTACTCGAGCGAACGATCGGCAACGGCGCGCCGTGGAAGCGCGCGCTGGTCAGTGCGCTCGGCCCCGGCTTTACCGCCGGGTTCACCCTGCTGGAGCGCCCGTCTCATCCAGGCCCTGTCGAAGGATGATACTTTATACCGTACTGGCGCTGGTCGCGCTCCAACGAGCCGTGGAGCTCGTCTATGCCCGGCGCAATACGCGTGCGTTGCTCGCGCGCGGCGGCGTGGAATGGGGCGCGGTCCAATATCCGTTCTTCATTCTCGTCCACGCGGGGTGGCTAGCGAGCATGGCGATCTTCATTCCGCCGGCGACGATCCCGAATTGGAAGCTCATCGGCCTCTATGCGGCGCTGCAGCCCTTTCGCATTTGGACGATCGCGACGCTAGGGCCGTATTGGTCGACGCGAATCATTACGCTGCCGGAGATGCCGCGCGTGCGCCGCGGGCCGTACCGTTTCTTCCGCCACCCCAACTACGTCATCGTGTGCGCGGAAATTTTTGTTCTTCCGTTTGCGTTCGGCGCGGTGGAGATCGCGATTCTCTTCTCCTTCTTCAACGCGGCGCTGCTTTCGTGGCGAATCCGCGTCGAAGAACGCGCACTTATGACTGCCACGAACAACTTAGAGTAGCTTGCCCAGCGCTCGGCCTAAGCGCACGATCCCCTCGCGCGCTTGCACTTCGGTCAGATGGCCGAACGACAGCCGCAACGCGGGCGGCCCGCTTCGCGTGGGATAGAACGGCTCGGCGGGCATCACGAGCACGCCTTCGCGTGCGCAGGCATCGAATGCCGCTTGAGTCGATATGCGCTGCGGCAGCGAGAGCCAAACGTTGACTCCGGCGCTGGGGATACGTACGTGCGCCCACGGCAAAACTTCGGCGAGTGCTTCAACGAACGCATCCCGCCGCTTCCGGTAGAGCGATCGCGTGCTGCGAAAGTGGCGCGCGCACGCGGGGCTCTCCATGAATCGCCAGAGCGCGCGCTGCGTCAGCGTCGAGGTAAAAACGTCGGCGCGCATCTTCGCCGCCTCCAATGCTTCGTTGATGCCGCCTTTGGCGTAAAGATACCCGATGCGCAACGCCGGAAAGATTGACTTCGATAAACTCTCCATCAGAATCACGCGGCCATCGGTATCGTGCGCTGCGAGCGGCGGCGGCGCCGGCGCGTCGTACGTGAGCTGCCAGCCGGTCTGATCTTCGAGTATCACGACGTCGTAGCGCCGCGCCAAGGCGACGATCTGTCGCGCCCGGCGCACCGGCAGCACCGCGCCGGTCGGATTCTGCGCGATCGGACTAACGTAGAACAGCCGCGGCCGATATTCGGCAAAGACGCGCTCGACATCGTCCGTGCGGACGCCGTCTGCGTCGCCACGCACCTCGACGTAGGTCACGGCGCGCGCGTCGAAGACACCCAACGTGCCCCAATACGTCGGACTCTCACTAGCGACGACGCTCCGCGCTTCGAGGAGAACCGTCGCGACGACGTCGGCGGCTTGCTGCGCGCCGGAACAGACGATCACGTCGGGTACCGATGCGCCGCATCCGCGTCCACGCAAGAGGGCGGCAAGCCTGGCGCACAAGTCGCCGTCGCCGGTCGACGAGCGGTACTGCATTAAATCGGGCGAGTCGTCGAGCAGCGTGCGGTGAAACGCGCGCGCAAAATCGTGGAGCGGGAAGGTCTCCGGCGCCGGATGCCCCGCCGCCAGACTGATCGCGCCCGGTTCGGTCGCGCGCGTCAACCGCTCGATAACGCCCTCGAGGCGCGCGTCGCGCGCGAACCGTCCGACGTCCGGCTCCCAACGCCGCGCGAACGGCTCTTCCCGCGGCGGAGGCGCGGCCACGTACGTTCCTTTTCCGGGCCGCGCATTGGCACGGCCGCGTGCCGCTAAGAGTTCGTACGCCTGCGAAACCGTCACGAGCGCACAGTCGAGCGAATGCGCCAACTCGCGCATCGCCGGAAGCCGATCACCGGTGTGCAGCGCGCCGCTTTCGATCGCTTCCACGAGGCGGTCTGCGAGCTGAACGTACAGCGGCCGCGGATCGCTCGGATCTAACCATAATTGCGTCATCTCTGTCATCCCGAGCGTGTCATCCTGAGCGGAGTCGAAGGACGAGGGGGCGTCAGACGCTTGCGCTGAAACTATCTCCTTCGGTCAGCGGGGCGATTCTGCGCGCAACGCCTTCCTCGGTCGCCGCGCCGGCGACCGCTTTCGCGACCGCATCGACGACTCGCGTATCGAAGACGCTGGGGATCACATATTCCGCGTTGAGCTCGTCGTCGCTAACGATGCGCGCGATCGCGTACGCGGCGGCGAGTTTCATGCCCTCGGTGATGCGGCGCGCCCGTACGTCCAGTGCACCGCGGAAGATTCCAGGAAAGGAGAGCAGATTGTTCACCTGATTGGGAAAATCCGAACGGCCGGTTGCGATCACGGCTGCGACTGGAGCGGCGACGTCGGGCATGATCTCCGGATTGGGATTGGCCATCGCGAAGACGATCGGGTCGCGCGCCATTCGCGCGATGTCGTCGGGCTGCAAGATGCCCGGGGCGGAGACGCCGATGAAGACGTCGACGCCTTCCAGCACGTCGCGCAGCGAGCCGCGCCGGTTCTCACGGTTGCAATGCTCCGCAAGCCAGCGCCAATGTGGGTTTTCGTAACGATCGGTCCGATTCAGCGCGCCGGCGCGGTCGACCGGGATGACGTCGCGAACGCCCGCGCCGAGCAGCATCTTGATGGTCGCGGTGCCGGCCGCGCCGCTCCCTGAAACGACGACCGTTAGATCTTCCAGACGCTTGTCGACGACGCGCGCCGCGTTAATCAGCGCCGCCATGATCACGACCGCCGTGCCGTGCTGGTCGTCGTGCATCACCGGAATGTCGAGCGCTTCGATCAAACGCGTTTCGACTTCGAAGCAGCGTGGTGCGCTGATATCCTCCAAGTTTATTCCGCCGAAGACCGGCGCAATGCGCACTACCGTCTCGACGATTTCGTCCACGTCTTTCGTATCGAGGCAGATCGGGAAAGCGTCGATGTCGGCGAACTGCTTGAAGAGCATCGCCTTGCCTTCCATCACCGGCAACGCACCGAGCGGTCCAATATCGCCTAAGCCAAGCACGGCCGTGCCATCGGTTACCACCGCAACGGTGTTGCGTTTGACGGTCAGTTGGAATGCCTTGGCCGGGTCGGCCGCAATCGCCATCGAAACGCGCGCGACGCCGGGTGTGTAGACCGTCGAGAGATCCTGCCGGCTCTTGATCGTGATCTTCGAATCGACGCGGATCTTGCCGCCGATGTGCGCCAGAAACGTCGAATCGGCCGCGAAGATGATCCGCGCGCCGTCAATAGTCTCGACCGCGCGGCGAACGTCGCTTGCGGCCGCCTCGGAGGGAACGCTGATCGTCACGTCGCGGACGACGCGCGTCCTTCCAACCGTGTGCATGTCGACGGCCCCGATCGCTCCGCCGGCGTCGCCGATCGTATTGGCGAGCGTTCCGAACGCGCCCGGTTCGTTCGGCATGTCGATCCGAAGCACCATCGTCAAACTGATCGCCGGCTGCGACATCATAACCATCTTATCTTCAGTTTCCGCTCACCGTCATCTCGGCGATTCGGAAGGATGGGGAGACGACCGGACCGTCAAAGCGCAGGTCGTTCGCGACGGCATCAACGCCCGCGAGCATCTCGGTGTATCGCCCTGCAATGGTGAACTCATCGATCGGGTACGCGAGTTCGCCGCCTTCTATGAAAAAACCGCGCGCGCCGCGGCTATACGTCCCGGACGCATGCTCGGTCGCAAAGCCGATCGTATCCATCACCAGCACGCCCACCGGCGTCGCGGCAATCAGCTCCGCGAGCGTACGCGAGCCGGGCTCGAGATAGAAGTTACTGGGCCCGATGCCGCCGCCGGTCGAATTCCCGGTGGTCGCAGCCCCAAGCTTACGGGCATAGTAGGTGTCGTATAGGAACGTGCGCAGCACGCCGCCCTCAAAGACCGGAGTGCGGCGCGTCGGCACGCCTTCACCGTCAAACGGAGCGCTGCCCAATCCGCCGGGGACGCGCCCGTCATCAACGACCGTCACCAGCTCGCTGCCGATCCGGTTTCCGATCTGACCAGTCAACCACGAGTTCGCGACGGCGACGTTGGACGCCGAAACCGCGGCGAAGAGATCGTCCAGCAGCGCCGCCGCGACGTCCCGCTCGAAAATGACCGGAACGCGCATCGTAGGCGGCTTTCGGGCGCCGAACAGATCGACGGCCCGGCTCACCGCAGTAGACGCCACGGATGGGGGCGATTCGAGATCGGCCAAATGCCGCGCCGCCGTCCCGTAGTGCGCCGTCCGTTTCACCTCGCCATCAAGCGCGACCGGACCCGTGGAGCGCCCCACCCGCGTCCAGCCGTAGGCCGCGGCAAAGCCCCTCGAGTTCGCAATGGCGGTCACGGCGACCGCATCGCTATAATGCGAACCGCTTGAATTGGTAACGCGCGCGTCGGCTGCGCGGATCAACCGCTCGAGCTCCATCGCTTCGTCGACCTTCTCTCCGCTCTCGCGACGAATCAAATACGGGTCGGTGAGCCGAAGCTCGGCGCCGTCGGCCGCAACAGTTTCCGGCAAGCCGGCGTATTCGTCGACGGCAACGAGATCCGTATTGACGACCGCACGATTCACGGCTTCACGCAACCCCTCCCCCGTCAGATCCGTCGTCGACAGCGTCGACTTGCGGCCATCGCGGAAGACGCGCAGGAAAAGGCTCTTACCGGTCGAGCCTTCGAGCCGGGCAACGACGTCCTCGCGCGCCTCGGCATGAAAACGGCGGGCAATTGAAACCGAAGCCTCCGCGCTCTGTGCGCCCGCATCGCGCGCGAGCGCGAGCGCCTGCCCGGCGAGATCGATCGCGAGCGACTCATTCATGCTGGGTCCCGCCCACCGTGATCGAGGCGATCTTCACCGTCGGCATACCGACGCCGACGGGAACGTACTGTCCGCCTTTGCCGCAGGTGTAGTGGCGACGCGCCAAACGGGCGTCGTTGCCGACGGCGACGACCTTCATCATCGCTTCAGGACCGTTTCCAATGATCGTCGCGTTCCGAACCGGCGTCGTGATCCTACCGTTCTCGACCAAATAGCCTTCGCCGACCATGAAGACGAAATCGCCCTTGGCGATCTCAACTTGACCGCCCGCAAACGATTTGGCGTAAATTCCGCGCTGCGTCGTAGCGACGATCTCATCGACGCTCGCTTCGCCGGGCGGCATATACGTATTGCACATCCGCGGCTGCGGCACGAAGCGAAACGATTGGCGGCGTCCGCTGCCGGTCGATTCGACGCCCATCAACCGTGCGTTGAGCCGGTCTTGCATGTACCCCAGAAGCACGCCGTTTTCGACCAGCACTTTATGCTGCCCGGGCACGCCCTCGTCGTCGACGTTGAGACTGCCGCGCTCTTCGTGGAGATTGCCGTCGTCGTAAATGGTAACCAGCTCGCTTGCGACACGCTCGCCGATGCGGCCGCTGTAGAGCGACGTGCCGCGGCGGTTGAAGTCACTCTCCAATCCGTGTCCGACCGCTTCGTGGAGCAGCACGCCACCGCCGCCGGCGCCGACGATCATCTCCATCTCGCCGGCCGGCGCGGGAACGGCCGCAACGTTGACGGTCGCGATGCGCGCTGCTTCACGAGCGAGCGCCTCCGGCGTTTCACGATCGAAGAACGCGATCGACGTGCGTCCGCCGTCACCGACGTATCCCGACCCGCGCTCTTTTTTGTCGGTTGCGACCACTTGCACGCCGAGCGTGATGAGCGGGCGGCAATCGCGAACCAGGCGTCCCTCACTCGTTGCAATCCAGACCTCTTGAATCTCGTCGCTGACGTGTGCGTTAACCGCAACCACGCGCGGGTCGTAGGCGCGCGCCGCGCGATCGGCCGTTTCAAGCAACGAGACGTACCGCCGAGCGTCGGCCGCCCCGTCAGGCGAGCCGTCGTAAAACGATGCGGCGCGCTGGGGGGAAAGATCGACGCTGCGAACCGCCTCGCCCGGTAACGAACGCGCGATGAGCGACGCGGCATCGGCCGCATCGTTCAATGCTTGCGGGTTGAAATCGTCCGAGCAAGCATACCCCGCCGACTCGCCGGCGACGACGCGAATGCCGACGCCAAGCGTTACGCCGTAGGAAGCGTCGTGTATGCGCCCGTCCTGAAGACGATACGCAATCGTTCGCCGCCGCTCGCAGAAGACGTCGGCGAAATCGCCGCCGTAACGCAACGCGCGGGCGACGAGCTGCGCGAGCAGTGCGTTGTCAAACATCGTAGCCGCGTCGCTCAAAAGGTCGCAAGCCGATCGACGGCCTGTACGATCGCGGTATCGGGATCGCCCGGCGAACCATCGAAGAGGAAGGCGAACGCAACGCGCCCATGCCCGGCCGTCGCCACGTAGCCGGCCAGCGCGGAAACGTCCGAGAGGTGCCCGCTCTTGGCACGAACTCTTCCAAGGGCCGTCGTGAACGGGTAATATTCGAGCGTCCCTTCACGGCCGCCCCGCGGCAAAAGCAGATAGAGCGACGGCTCCTCAGCGTACAGCAGGCGCGTCAGGGTAATCGCGGCAACGCGATTCTGCGGCGAAAGACCGCTTCCGTCGTAGAGTCGCAGCTCCGGCGCAGGGATGCCGCGGCGCGCAAGAAATTCGCGTTCGGCGGCGACGCCGCCCGCGTCGTTCCCGGAACCCGTTGATTCCTCGCCGACGGTGCGCAAGAGCTGCTCTGCATAGTGGTTGTCGGAGACGTACAGCATGTGGCTCTCGAGCGTCTGCAGCGGCGCCGAGCGATGATCCCATAGCACGACGCTCTCGAGCGGCGCCGCTCCGACTGCCGGCGGCTTCTGCGCCGGAACCCCGCTCTGCAAGAGCATTCCATTCACGCGTTGCCCGACGTAGCGCGCCACGTCCTGCATCGGAGTCCAAACGCGTTGTTCGACGCCGCCGATATCGCGGCTCGACTCGATGGTATCGCCGTCGACTGAGATCGCGCTGGTCGGCGCGGCGTAATCTTGTCCGTTATCGTCGGTACTCCAATGCGGATTGAGCGCCGGCCCGTTCAGCGTCGTATCGTCGACGATGACGCTACCGTCGATCCGGCGCAGCCCCAAGCGTTTGAGCATGCCGATGCCGTTGCGAAGATCGGCTGACTGCAGCGACGGATCACCGGAGCCGATCAGCCAGAGATCGCCGTCGAGCGCGCCGTTCTGCGGTATCGCGTCGCCAGCCGAAAAAACGGTGTGATAGCGATATGCCGGTCCGAGGTCGTCCAACGCCGTCGCGGCGACGATGAGCTTCTGCACCGACGCCGGCGCCACCGCGCTCTGCGCGCGATCGTCGAAAATCGTCCGCCCATCCGCGCCAATAACTGCCAAACTCCAACCCTGCGCCCCCGAAATCGCCGGCGCAAACGCACTATGCAATTCCCCAGCAAGCCGATTGCGATCGGCGTTGCTCCACGGCCGTCCCGGCGCTGGAGCAAAGCTGCGTTCCTTTGCGGGGTTTCTCAAATTTTGGGCAACGCAGGATGCGTTCTTCAAAGCTTGCTCTCCCAAAATTTGAGATGAGCGACCGCAGGTCACGACGGCCTGCGGGAGCGACCCCGCAGAGGAATGCAGCTTTGCGAACAGCGCAAAAGCGATGACCGCAAAAAGACCGACGAGCGCGATCGCGCGTCGCCTAAGTCCGCGCGAGCGCTTCGATCTGATCTTGTAGCCTACGCTGCTGTTGGCGTAATTCATCGATGTCGTTTCTGAGCGTATTGACCTGTACCGGAACCTTCGAACCCTTTCGTATTCGAATCGCCGCTTCCATCGCGTCGCGGCGGAGCCGCCCGTCGAAGGCTTGCTGCCCAACGCGATCGAGCTCGGCGAGCAGCCGCACGTCGGCGAGCGCTTCGGCCGCTTCGACCGCCGCGACGGCAACCAAATAGGATGGATCGTCGAGATACTGCACGAGTGCATCGAGCGCCCGCGTGCGTTCCCCTTCGACGAGCGTTCCAATTCGTCCGAGCGCGGTGACGGCGGCGCGCCGGAGCCCTTCGGGTTGCGGGGGGGCACACGCTTCGAGGAGCAACTGCATCGCACGCGGATCGGCTAACGCGGCAAGACCGGCGATCGCACCGCCCTCGACGATGCTGTTCCAGGTTCGAGCCCGCGCCGCTTCAGCGAGCACCTCAAACGCACGTGCGTCGCGGGTTTTGCCCAGCGACGACAACGCCGCATGTCGTACGAAATACGATGCGTGCCGTCGCGCAGTTTCGATGAGCGCCGTCGCCGCTTCGGCGTCGCGAAAGTTGCCGAGCGCATCGGCAGCGGCGCGGACAACTTTCGGATGATGGTGATCGAGCGCGTGAATCAGCGTCGTTCGTGCCCACGGCGCCTTCGTCGCGCCGATCGCATGCGCCGCTTCGGCCAGAACGCCCCAGAACGGCTCGCGTTCGAATGCCTCGTTGATGGCATCTCGCGCCGTTCGCCCGCCGTCCGCCGCGAGCTCCCTCGCTGCACGAATGCGACCGATGACGCTGGGATCCGCGTGTAAAGCGGCTGCGGCAAAATCCGCACCCAACGCGTAACCAACTTCCGCCAGCAAAAAAGCACCGGGGTCGAACCGAACGAGTTTCGGTTCGAAGTCCAGCGGCACGGCCACGGTTTCGTGCGCGCGCTGCACGTGCGCGCGAATTCGCCGCTCTTTAGATGCATCTTCCGCCGGCGCCAGCGCGAGCTCCACGTCGAACTCGTAGGCCGGATGGGTGTCGTCGACGGGTTGCTTTTGATCGATCGTAACGGTCGCGACGCGGCGGCCGGCATCCCAGGATGCGCGGATCTCGAGTTTGGGATGGCCCTCGCGAAAGACCCATTGATTGAAGAAGCCCCGAAGATTTCGGCCGGTTTCGTTCTCGATTGCGCGGACCAAGTCGATCGTCTCAACCGACCGCTGCGCATTGTCGCGAACGTACCGTGCGACCGCGCGCCAAAATCGTCGGTCGCCGAGCTCGCCCCGCAGCATATGCAGGACCGCGGCGCCTTTTTGATAGAGGTGGCGATCGAAGATATCGATCGGCGCGAGGTACACGTTGCAGACGATCGGGCGGCTATACCGATGCTCGTCCTCCTTGAGATAGTCCGAGAATCCCATGAAAATGTCGTAGAGATATTCGTCGTATCCGAGGTCGGCTTCGCGCCACACGGCTTCCATGAAGGTTGCGAATCCTTCGTTGAGCCACGCGTGCGACCAATCGCGACACGTCAGCAGATCGCCGAACCACTGATGCGCCAACTCGTGCGAGACCAACGGATCGCTCGAAAAATCCAGGTGCGCGGTCTCGTCGTGCAGCGTCCGATCGGTTTGAGTCGTCGCAGTCGTGTTTTCCATGCCGCCGAAGATGAAATCGGAAACGGCGATTTGCGAGTATCGCGCATATGCGTACGGCGTTCCGAGCCGTTCTTCAAAACAGGCGATCATAGCCGGCGTCTTCCCGAACGACCGCTCGCCTTCGGCTTCACGACCTGGAAGGACGTAATAAAAAACCGGCACACCGTTGCGACCAGCTTTACCTTGCGCGACCTCAACGAACGGTCCCGCAACCATCGTCACCAGATAGGTGCTGTGCGGCACCTCTTCACGATAGCGGAATACCGTCGTTTCGCCTTCATCCTTCCGTTCGACGAGTGCGCCGTTACCGAGCGCAAACGTTCCCTTCGGAACCACGATCGTCGTCGACGTACGCTGCTTTTCGTGGGGATAGTCGAGACACGGAAACCAATAGCGGGCGTATTCGTCTTGGCTCTGCGTCCAGACGTGTGCGATTTTTTCCGGATGGCTCGGGGTCGGCTTGACGAAAAAGAGCCCGTGTCGCGGCTTCACCGCGCGGTACGCGATGGAAAACGTTCGCCGCTCACCCGGTGCGATTGCGGGCTCGAACTCGAGCTCGAGCTTGCCGTCGCGCCGCGCGGATTGCGCGGCGCCGTCCACACGTTCGATCTGGAGGTCGACGGCGTCGAGAACCAGTCGCGATACCGGCTCGTCAAAAGCGCGCACCGTCGTCGAACAGATGCCCTCGAGCGACTCCGCATCGACATCCGGCGTGAGATGGAGGTCGATCTCCTCAACCGCGACGATCTTGTCGGGCCCATATCGGGGGCGCGCGCCGGGCAGCGCAAACGGGAGATGTTCGTTCGTATCGTCGCCCATCGTGTCTGCGCTGCTTACGAGCCGAGCAATCGTCAGTCCTGTGCCGTCTGAAGCCCTCCGGTGACTTCGATTACGGTTCCGGTAATGAAATCGCGCTCCGCCGCGACCAAGAACCGAACGGCGTCGGCGACGTCTTCGTAGCTTCCCGCGCGGCCTCTTGGATTGCGTGCTGTGCGCGCACCTGCGTGCTCGCGCGCAAGCGTCTTGTCGCGGATGTCGCCGGGCGAAACGACGTTGACGGTAATGCCGTTGCGAGCCTCTTCGATTGCGAGCGATCGCGCGAACGCGACAAGCGCGCTCTTCGAGGCCTGGTAGAGTGACAATCCGCGAAAGGGGCGCGTCTCCTGCGATCCGAGCATTCCAAAAAAGACGATGCGTCCAAAGCCGGCCTCGCGCATCGCCGGAAGCGTAGCGCGCGCGGCAAGGACGGCGCTGCGCAGGTTGCCGTCGACGACCTCGCGGTATTCATCGAGCGTCGTGCGCTCGAAACGCTTGGCGACCAATGGGCCGACCGCGTGCACGAGTGTATCGAACGGACCGCCGTCGTGAACCGCGCGTTCGAGTGCGGCCTCGACACCTTGCGCATCGTCGAGGAAATCGATGCGGATGGCACTTGCGGAGGTGCCGGCCGCTTCGATCGCCGCGATCGTATCGCCGGGCGGCGTCTCGCGATAGGTGATGGCGACGTGGGCGAATCCGTCGCCCGCCAACGCGGGAGCGATGCCGGCCGCAAGACCAGCAGCAGCTCCCGTTACGAGCGCTCGCCGATTCAGCGCGCCGTTCGCAGTTCTATCCTCGTACGAAACTCCACGACAGATCGATCGGGGCGCTGTTCGCGGTCGTGCCGGTGACGCGTACGCGATGCGTTCCGCGACTCAGCGGCCACGGCTGTGTAACGAAGAACGTGCGGCTGCCGCTCCGACCGAGGTTGGACGTAACGCTTCGTCCGTCGACTCGAACGCGCAGCGTCGCCGGACGCACGTCGCGATCGAACTGGAAGCGAATCGTGGGATTCGGAGTGAAAATCGTTCCTGTCGGCGCCACGGTGACGAAACGAATGACGGGAGGCGGCGGCGGCGGCCGCGGCGGTACCGGCACGGGTGCGCCCCCGCTGATCGTGACCGTACTCGTCGAATCGTTCCAGTTCACCGATGCGCCAAGCGCTTGCGAGACGAAACGAAGCGGTACGAACGTGGTCGCGTTCACGATGAACGGTGCAACGTCCATCGTCTGCGGCTGACCGTCCACGGTGGCTTGTTGCGAGCCGATGGTAAGCGAGACAGTCCGGCCGCGACCGGTCGCATTGATCTGTCCGTTCGCGTACACGACGCTCGCGCCAAGTTGTTCGAATACGCCTCGCAGCGGCACGAAAACTCGACCCGCGCGAACGATTGGTGGCTCCGTGAAGTTCATCGTTTGACCGTTCACGATGACGGTCACCGACTGCGCGGCGACGACGCCCGGAGCGGCGAACGTGCCGAGCGCGAAAAGAATTGAAAGAAGCCTTCTCATGCGGGCTCATTACCCGCGCTTGCTCGCTCTCAAACGGAGGGGTAGACCACCCCGTATTCGGCCGGTCGCGTCATCTCCGCGGCAATCGCGCGCTGGTCGCCACGCCGCTCGAAGAAGCCCATCCACGTCTCGTAAACCATCGGCACGAGGAAGAGCGTCAGGATCAGCGAGCTGAGCAATCCGCCGATAATGACGGTACCCATCGCTTGCCGCCATTCACCGCCCTCGGCAAAGCCAAGCGAGAGGGGCAGCATGCCGAAGATCATTGCGCACGTGGTCATCAAAATCGGCCGGAATCGCGTCGCCGCAGCCTGCAGAACGGCGTCGTGCACGTGCATCCCACGCCTACAGAGCGTGTTCGAGTAATCTACGAGTAATATTCCATTCTTTGAGACCAAACCGAAGAGCATGATGATGCCGATCATCGAGATGATGTTGAGCGATTGACCGCCGTTCGGCTCGACCAGATGCATGAACGACAGCCCAACGAGCGCACCGATGATCGCCAGCGGGACGCAGAGCATGACGATCAGCGGCTCCAGGAAGGAACTGTAGAGAATGACCATCAGCATGTAGACGAGCATGAACGAAATCAGTAACGCGATGCCCATGTTCGCCATCGTCTCGTTCATGTATTGCGTGTCGCCTTGTGCCGTAAGCTGCACGCCTGAGGGAAGGAATCCGGGCGTATGGAGCTTCTTCTCGAGCGGTCCGGTCACGGCGCCGAGCGAGTACCCGGGCAGCGTATCGCCGTAGACGTCGACGACGCGCTGGCGATTGAGCCGCTTGATTTGCAGGGGCGCTCTCGTCCATTGCAGATTGGCGATATCGGAGAGCGGCACGAGTGTTCCGTCTTCCGCACGCACGCGGACGTCCTGGAGCTGATCGACGGTCTTGCGATCGGAGAGCGGGAACTGGACGCGCACGTCGACCAAACCGTTTTCGGCCCGCACGCGGGTCGCGACCGCGCCGTCGATCGCCAACCGCGCCGCGTTCGCTGCGGTCGCCGGCGAAACCCCGAGCACTTCGGCCTTCTGGGCGTCAATGTTGACGTTGAGGCGCGGCGCAGCCGCTTCGTTGCTCGTCTGAACGTTGACGCTGCCGGGCGTGCTGCGCAAGAATGCCGCGACTTTGTCGGCCGCCGCTGCGATTTCGTCCGACGGCCCCGAAAGCGAGTAGAATATCGTCGCACCGGATCCGCCGCCGCTGTCGCCGGAGACCTGAAATTCTCCGCCCGGCACGAGGTAGCCGAGCTTCCGAATCTTGTCGATGATCTTGTAGGTGTCGTGCCGGCGCTCCGGCAGCGTCTGTGCGTCGAGGCGCGCGTAGTTATCGCCGATTGCCGACCCCCAGCCTTGCGGCTTGCGGCCGACGGTGGAGCTGACCGACTGGATGCCGTCGATCTTCATGATCCCGGTCTCGAGCGCAGTGACGAATTTCGAAGTCGTCTGGAGCGGCGTGCCGGGCGGATAGGTGACCGACATCGAGATCTCGCCGGTCTGCACCTGCGGAACGAAATCGAAGTCGATCGGCCCAAGCATCGGTAAAAAGATCGCTAGCGCGATCGGCAACGCGAACGTCACCAGCGTAAGCCGGCCGCCTCGCCCGGTCTGATAGGCCCACCGCCGGAAAACGTGCGGAATGTTCTTCATTACATCCGCGCCGCGGCGAGCCAAAATCGCGACCCGCGAATGGCCGTTCGACGACTGCGTCCAGCGATACGGGAGTCTCGCTTCGGGCGTGCGGCGTCGCGCGATGATTCCCATGGCGTGCCAAATGGCGGCGAGGACGAGGAAGATCACGTTTACCGCGATCGTGGTCGTACCGGCACCCATCGCCAGCGTGAGCGAGTTGATCACGAGCACCGCGCAGACCCACACGACGAAAGCCCCATGGCGAAGGGCATATGGAAGCGCTTTCGTTCGGTACCACGTGAGAATGCGCTCGTATCGCAGCACGAAGAAATTGAGCACCAGCACCGCGGCGATCATGATCGGAAACACTTCGCGAAGCTCCGCAATCGGCCACGGTATGAAGTAGGCGAG
>DASXGO010000010.1:0-2415 GCA_036489055.1 Candidatus Cybelea sp.
ATGTAGCCGTACACGCGCAAGTACGACTGGGGCGTGAACTCGTGCTGGTACTGCAGCTTTTCAACGGAATATCCGTTATCGTTGGGATCGCGGATGTTATCGGGAAGCAGTCCCTGGAACGGATGGGGCGGGCTCGACGGGAAGAAATATTTGTAAACGTCGTTCTGACGAAACGGCTGATACGCGGGTCCTCGATATTGAAACGAGTCGTCCCACGTCAGCGGGCCGTAGAGCGCGAACAGCGTGTTCGCGCCAAAATCGTTGGTCGAGCTATAGTATTGATTGAGATTCTCGGTCGTCATCCAGAGCGCTTGAACGTCGTCGCGCAACCCGTTGCGCTGCGGAATGCCGAAATGCAGATTGACGATCGTATCGCGCAGCGATTGCGTCGCAAGCGAGTATCCGAGGCCGGTCGTGAAGAGCACCGGCGACGGCGCACCGGTATAGACGTAACTGTTTGTGTACTTGGTGGCCGTGCAGGTGGCGATCCCGCACGTGTAGCCCGGCACCGGGCTCGTCGGATAAAAGAACGAGTTGGGATACTGCGCGCCGTTTTGATTGTTGAGATAGTTGAAGGACTGATCGCTTCCGCCGATTCCGACGTAGTAGCTCAGCGATCGGTCGGGCGTCGAACCGCCGGCTTCGACCGAGGCCTGATGATAGAACGCCGGATATCCCACCGCGAGATTTGCGCTCGCATAACCCGGATAGGTGCCGGTCTTGAGGATTTGATTGACGTACCCCGAGATGCCTTGGGCGTCGGAGCTCGCGGGCACACCGCCCGTGTAAACCTGCACCTCTTGGCTGCCGAGGCTCGAGAGCATCGTCTGCGGCGCGTTGTCGTACGCGCGATTGACCGGAATGCCGTCGAGTTCGTAGCCGACCTGATCGATGTCGCCGCCGCGCACGTGAACGGTTTGCCACCAACCGACCTCGCCGGGATCCAGCATCACGCCGGGCATCGACGCGATCGCACCGTACGCGTTGTTCAAGCTTCCGGGACCGGCAACGCCGAGACGCGCCTGCTGTCCGGTCGCGTTAACCGAATAGACGTCGCTGGTCGTGCCCGGCCTGACCAGCGCAGCCGCCGATTGCGCCGTGACGTGTGCGATCGTGCGCAACGTCTTGGTCATGGCCGCGTTGTACGTTTGAACCTGGTCTGCAACGACCGTTAGCCCCGGCTGCGTCACCGGATCGTATCCATCGCGCGTGAATGAGAGCGTATACGTATCGGGAGCCAACGATAGAAAGCGGTACGTCCCGGTTGCGTCGGTGGTCGACGTTGCGCGCTGCGACGGCGCGGCTGCGATCACGAGCACGCCCGCGAGCGGGCCGTGCGTTGCCGAATCGACGACGCGGCCGGTGATGCCACCGGTCGTTCCGGCGGAGCTGCGAAGCGGCAGCAGCACCGTGATGAGGATCAGGGCGGGGAGCCATTTCAGCGAGCGCATGGTGGGATTTATCCCACGAGTAGGCGCTTGCCCTCTAGAAGCTTATTCTTCGAGCCAATCCCGGGTGAGATAGAGCCAGAACGCTAGCCCGGCGTAATCGCCGTAACGCGCAAACGCGCGCCGGATCGTCGAGTCCTTCGCCTGCTTTTTTCCCGCGAGCCGCCGGTATTTCGGGCGCGTCCAGGAATCGAGCACGAGTTGACGATGCCGTCCCAGCAACTGCATCACGTGGGCGGCGCCGTAGGGACCGATGCCCGGCAGCGCAAGCAGAGTTTGCTCGACGGCCGCGTCGTCGAACCGGTGCGTCTCGAGAAGCTCTTCCAGATTCAGCTCCCCCGACGCGACCGCGCACGCGATCTCGCGGACGTACGCACCGCGGTATCCCATCTTCGCAACGTCGCGATACCATTCTTGGGCCGTTCCCGCGAGTTGCGCAGCCTCCGGAAACGCCCCGCCGCCCAGATCGCTTAGTGCGGTGGTCATGCGTATGGTTGCCGACCACGTACAGTTCGTCGTGCAGATGGTTTTGACGATGTCTTCGAAGACCGTCGGACTGGCGAGAATCCTTCCCGCGCCGAAGGTCGCCCAGCCGACCAAATCGTCGCCGGCGATGCGGGCGTAAAACGGCGATAGATCGCTGTCGAAGCGAAACATACGCCCGATCGCCGCTTCGATCCCGGCGGCCGAACGCCGCGAGGGCAGCGCCGTCGCCTCGACGATCAAACGACCGTCGCGTTCCCGCATTGCAACTTCGACGACCTGACGCGCGGTGCGAAAGCGGCGGGCATACCTCAGAGGGTCGGGCTCGAGGCGCGCCGGCGGCAAACGCGCGCATCCGTGCGAATGGACGGTTCGCGCAAAAGAAATCGGCTCGCCGCCCGCTCCGCGCAGCGGCAGCTCGCAGATCGTGCGCACGAAGAGTTACGCTACGTAAGAAACGTTGACCGCGACGCCGGCGGCCGCG
>DASXGO010000085.1:0-3990 GCA_036489055.1 Candidatus Cybelea sp.
GTAATTCTCGTGGTCGGCACGAGCGCCGTCGTCTATCCGGCGGCGGCACTCGCGACGCATTACAACGATCGCGCCTTCGTCGCGGAAATCAATCCGGAAGCGACGGCCATTAGCGATCGCATCGATTGTGCACTGCGCGGCAGAGCCGCGGAACTACTGCCGCGGCTCCTCGACGATGTCCAAACCCGAAGCAGACCTTGACGCAGCGCGGCGCGTGAAGTACCAATAGACCGGCAGGCCCGATAGCAGAATTCCGATTCCGATGATCGTCTCGTGCGACGTTAGCATCACGTCGGCGACGACGCCCCACGCGACGGCGAGAAAGATCAGCGTCGTGACCGGGTGGCCCGGCATCCGAATGCTCGGCGTGGGTGCAGACGGATCGCGCGCGTCTCGATTGCGAAAGACGATAAGTGCGATGGCTGAGAAGCCAAAGAATATATAGTCGATGCAGGTCACGTAATTCAGGATTCGCTCGTACGGCAGGAACGAAATAACGAGCGCCACGAGACCCTGGGCGGCGATCGCGACGACCGGTGCGTGCGTCATCGGATTGATAGCGGCAAACTGCTTGAAGAACGTGCCGTCCGCCGCCATTTGAAAGTAGACTCGCGGCGACGTCAAGATTTGATTGCTCAAAAATCCAAGTGTCGAGAGCGCAACGACGCTGGCCATGATGCGCAGTCCGATCGGACCAAAGGCGAGTCGCGCGATCTCCGAGGCCGGAGTGCTCGTTGCGGCGAGCCCTTCCGGTCCGAGCGCGCGAAGACAGACGGCGTTGACGGCGAGATACAAGACGATGACCGCAACGACACCGGCGAGCATGCCGCGCGGAAGCGTGACGCGCGGATCCTTGAGTTCGGCAGTCATGAAGCTCGACGTCTGCCAGCCGCTGTAGGCGAAGAGGACGGGCACGAGCGAAAGCCCGATCGCTGCGAGCACTCCTCCGCTCATCGCTGCCGGCGCCGGAACGTGCGCCGCGTGCGGCGCCGCAATACCAACGGCGATGAAACCGCCGATCGCTAAGATCTTGACAATCATAAAAACGTTCTGCGTCGTTGCTCCGCTTCGGACGCCGAGCGCATTGATCGCCGTGAAGAAGAGGATGGCAGCCGCGGCGACGATGCCAGTCGAGAGCTGCCAGCCCGTGAGCGGGGCAAAGTAGCGCGCAAACGTGACCGCTGCTGCCGCGGCGCCGCCGCTTTGCGATACGAGCAGCAGCGTCCAACCATACATGAACGCAAGCGACGGGTGAAATGCGTCGCGCATGTAGGCGTAAAGCCCGCCGTCCGCAGGGCGGCGCGCGGCGAGCTCGGCGAAGATTCCGCCACCCAGCAGAACGATTAAACCTCCCGCAGCCCAGACGAGCATCACCAAAGCGCTGCTATGGACGTACCGGGCGACGACGGAGGGGTTCATGAAAATGCCCGACCCGATGATGCCGCCCATCACGATCAGGGCGGCGTCGGGGGTACCGAGCCGGCGAATGAGCTTAGGCATCAAATGGTGACGAGCGGTCTACTGCGAAGAATGCGATTCATGCTTGTTTTCGCTCTGTTTCTAGTCACTGCTTTCAACGACGTGCTCGCGCAAGCGCCTGCGGGTGCGCCCCCGGCAGCACCGGCCGCGTCGTCGGCGCAGCCTCTTGAGGACGGACCTTGCCTGGATTCGACGCGCTCCGTTCCGCGCGTCATCGCATCGCCGGTCTCGCGCGGAATGCAAATCGTTCGCATCGATGAAGTCCTCTCCACCGCGACGATGATGCCTGGAACAGTCATCGGCTTTCTGTATACGACGCAGGACGGTTCGACCTGGCTAGGCGAGCGAACCGCTGCGTACATGTCGCCGGCCAGCGCCACGGCAATCAATCAGGTGCTCAGCTCCACGCACGCGCCCACGCAGAACGTCAAGAGTTTCCCGCCGCAGAGCCATTACGGCGTGCCGACGAAGCTGCCCCAGCTTTTCAAGGTCTCGATCCCGCAAGACGCTTTGGGGCCGCTGAGGATCCAGATGGCACCCTGCGTGGCTTGGCCGGCAGGGCGGCCTCTGCCCGATCCCATGATGTAGCAGACGCCGCATCCAGCTGCTAGGGGGGAGGGTCTTAAGGCAAATGGAGTTCGTGCTTCGCAGCCGCCTTGGGAGCTTCGCGCCCAGCGCGGACGTCTTCATCGACGAAGACGGGCGCCGCGTCGTCGTCGTGATCGAAGTCGCCGGCGCGGAACCCGAAACACTGCGCATCGCCTTTGACGAACGCTTTCTCATCGTCGCGGGGCGCCGCCAAGAGTCGGCACGCTTGCACTGCGGCTCCTTCATTCAGAAAGAGATCGCGCACGGGGAGTTCGTCAAGCGGATCGCACTGCCGGTAGCGGTTGAGTACGAAGGCGTTGCGGCCAGTTACGAAGACGGATTGCTCACAATCGTCGCACCGATTGCAGCGACCGCCTACCTGCCGACCGCGCGGACGCAACTTCGCATCACCGTCAAGAGGACACACTCGTAAAACCGATGCCCGAAAAAGCCGCGAACAACGTCGTGCCCGCCAACCTGATCGGCATCCTGCCGCTTCAGGAAGCGGTGCTATTCCCGCACACGGTCATTCCGCTGGCCGTCGTCAAGAAGCCCGGCATCGCGCTGGTCGAGGAGGCGCTGCGCGAGGGCAAGCCGATTGGTCTCGTCGTCCTGCGCGACCGCGAGACCGAAGATCCGGGCCCCGACGATATTCAGCGCGTTGGAACGATCGGCGTGATCCAGAAGATGCTCAAGGTCCCCGACGGCACGTTGCGGTGCATCGTTGCCGGGCAGCAAGTCTTTAAAATCGAGCAATTCACGCAAGTCTCGCCGTATATGATGGCGACGTACTCGGAGCTGCCCGATAAGACCGTGGAAAACGAAGAGCTGGTCGCAATGCAGCGCAATCTCGCCGGGCTCTTTCAGAAGCTGCTATCGTACTTGCCGCAGGCGCCGCGCGAGATGGAGATGGAGGTTGCCAACATCACGGATCCCGTGGTGCTGACGTACTTCGTCGCCTCTACGATGCGGCTCGAGACGTCGGACCGCCAGGCGCTTCTCGAAGAGCGCGACACGGCCAAGCGCATGCGCAAGCTGACGATGCTGTTGACCAAGGAGCTCGAAGTCGTCGAGCTCGGACATAAGATCCAAAGCGACATTCAGCGCGAGATGGAGAAGAATCAGCGCGAATTCTATCTCCGTCAACAGCTGCGCGCCATCCAAGAAGAGCTCGGCGAGGTCGATCCGCAGCAGGCCGAGACGAACGAGCTGCGCACGAAGATCGACGCTGCTGCGATGCCCGATGACGTGAAGAAAGCCGCCGATCGCGAGCTCGAGCGTCTTGCGCGGGTGCCGCAAGCGAGCCCGGAATACGGTGTCATTCGAACGTATCTCGATTGGCTCGTCACGCTGCCGTGGAACGCCGAAACGACCGATCACATCGAGATCAAGGCGGCCCGAACGATTCTCGACGAGGATCACTACGATCTCGACAAGATCAAAGACCGAATCATCGAGTATCTCGCAGTCGGTAAGCTGAAGAAGCGACTGACCGGACCGATTCTCTGCTTCGTGGGTCCTCCGGGTGTCGGTAAGACGTCGCTGGGGCAGTCCATCGCGCGCGCGATGGGCCGAAAGTTCGTGCGGCTCTCGGTCGGCGGAGTGCACGACGAAGCCGAAATTCGCGGCCATCGCCGGACGTACATCGGCGCAATGCCGGGTACGATCGTGCGCGCGATTCGGGATGCCGGGACGCGTAATCCGGTCATGATGATCGACGAGATCGATAAGGTCGGCTCCGATTTCCGAGGCGATCCGCAGTCCGCATTGCTCGAAGTTCTCGATCCCGAACAGAACGTGCACTTCCGCGATCACTATCTCGATCTTCCGTTCGACCTGTCGCAAGTGCTCTTCATTTGCACGGCCAACACGCTCGATACGATCTCGCCGCCGCTGCGCGACCGCATGGAGATCATTACGCTC
>DASXGO010000180.1:0-4166 GCA_036489055.1 Candidatus Cybelea sp.
ATCCAACCGGCGGGGGGCTGCCAGAGCAATGCGACCGCGCCCAGCGCGATCGCAACGAGCTTGATGGGGGTCTTTAGCGTTTGCTGTATTGGAATCGCTTACGGGCGCGCTTGCGGCCGTACTTTTTCGATTCCTTTTCACGCGGGTCGCGCGTCAGGAAGCCGTTCTTGCGAAGCGTTTCCTTGAAGCTCACGTCGATGGCGAGCAACGCCCGGGCGATGCCGTGGCGGATCGCACCGGCCTGTCCGGTGACACCGCCGCCCTCGGCTTTGACGCGAACGTCGAAGCGCCCACCGCTCTGCGTCGCTTCGAGCGGCTGACGCACGATCTGAATGAGCTGAGGACGCGGAAAATATTCGTCGACGGGCTTGCCGTTCACGGTGATCACTCCCTGACCGAGAGTGAGATTCACGCGCGCGACCGCGCGCTTTCGGCGGCCGGTTGTTTGTATCGTGTCGACAGTTTGATCCAAAATGGCTTCCTAGGACACCGCGGAGAGCGGCGCAGGCTTCTGTGCCTTATGGGGGTGGTCTGCGCCCGCGTAGACGCTCAAGCGGCGCAACTGCGCGTCGCGCATGCGATTGGTCGCGAGCATGCCGCGTACCGCCTTTTCAATGAGGCGCTCGGGGTGTTTATCGGAGATTTCACGCGCCGTTTGGACTCTGAGGCCGCCGGGATAGTTGCTGTGGCGGTAGTAGAGCTTCTGCGTCCACTTGTTGCCGCCAAGCTCGATCTTATCGGCGTTGATCACGATGACGTGATCGCCGTCGTCGACGTGCGGCGTCCAGGTCGGCTTGTGTTTTCCCGAGAGCGCACGCGCGATGCGCACCGCAAGCGTGCCGAGGCGTTCTCCAGAAGCGTCGACAACGTACCAGCGGTGCTCCGTCTCAGCCGTCTTCTGCTGATAGGTGCGCACAACCAACGTATCCTACGGGAAAGCCGGGGCCGCGTCAAGCCGAGCCTGTGAGGATCGGCGGCTCTCCGAACGAGTCGTAGCCGTCGGCGTAGCGGACGCCTGCTAAATAGAGACCCTGGGGCGGAGCCGTCGGCCCGGCAGCCGCTCGATCGCGCGCCTCGAGTACCCGGCCCAGATCCGATGGCTGCCGCCGGCACGTACCGCACTCGATCAAGGTTCCCACGATCGTCCGCACCATATGGTGGAGGAAACCATCGGCGGCGACCTCGATTCTCACCAGCTCGCCCGCCCGGCGAATCTCGATCCGGCGCAGCTCGCGGATCGTCCGGTCCTGGGGCGAAGCGGCGGCGAACGACCGGAAATCCCGCTCGCCGATGAGCTCGGGCGCGGCGCTTCGCATCGCGTCCAGGTCGAGCGGCTGGGCAACGAAGTGCGCGTAACGCACCAGCAGCGCGCTCGGGCGCGGCCGGTCGAGGATAGCGTAGACGTACGTGCGCTCGCGCGCGTCGAAACGCGCCGAAAAATCATCCGCGACGGCCGCCGCTTCACGCACCGAACAGTCGGACGGAAGCAGGCTGGGCAGCGCGAGCGTGAGCCGATCGAACGGAAAGTCTCGAGAAGTAACGCACGAGACGACCTGTCCGCTCGCATGTACGCCCGCGTCGGTCCTGCCCGCCCCCGTCACTTTGATCGCTTCCGCGAAGAGTTGCGAAAGCGCGACCTCCAACGTACCGGCGATGGTGCGCGCGTCGGGCTGCCATTGGAAACCGGAGAAATTCGTCCCGTCGTATTCGACGGTGAGGCGAAGCGTCGTCAGATATTCGCTCGCAAGAGCTCGGCTCGCGCGGCTGCAAAATCGCGCTCGAATGCGCGATCGTGCATCATGACGTAGGCTGCCAGCGTACCTGCGGTCCAGCCGGAAGCAACGTCGCTCGGGTAGTGAAGCCCGAGCAGAATGCGATTTTCGGCAAACGTGCGCGCCTGAGAGAAGATCTCGTCGCGCTTGGCGGGCACGAGCTGCGAGAGCAGAATTGCCGTCGAAGCAGCGAATGCGGCGTGTCCGCTCGGATACGAGCCGCGCCGCTTCTGCGCGCCGGCCGGACGCGGCCGGTCCCAATACATCTTTGCGGCATTGATGAGATTGCCGACGTCAGAACGGACGTGCAAAAAGAGGCGCGCGGTGACGGGGAGCTTCGCGGCGGCGAAACTCGGGCCGATCGACGCGGCAAAAAAGAAGACGCTGCGCTTCGACGCCTCTTCCGCTTCAAAGAACTGCTGCGGACTTCGGCCGGCGACCGCGGCGGCGACCTCTTCTTCGTCCGAGCGCTCAGCCGCCGATGCGGCATCCGGCGGCGGCGGGAGCAAGATGCTCAGATCGAGCCGCGCGGGATCGATGTAGTAGTAGTGCGGTGCGGCAGCCGGCGCGGAAGCGAGCGTCGTCGCAAGGATCGCGACGAGCGCGATCGTCCGCGTCATCAGCCGTGCTGACGCTGCAAAGGGAAGAGCATCACGTCGCGAATCGAGCGCTGGCCCGTCAGCAGCATCATGAGCCGGTCGACCCCGATTCCGATTCCGGCCGTCGGCGGCATGCCGTACTCGAGCGCGCGCACGTAATCCCAGTCGGGCTCGGGAATCTCTTCGTTGCCGCCCGCGCGCTCCGCAATCTGTGCGGTAAATCGCGCACGCTGGTCGTCGGGATCGTTGAGCTCGGTAAACGCGTTGGAGATCTCCATACTCGCGCAAAAGAGCTCGTAACGGTCGACGATCTCTTCATCACTCTGCCGCCGTTTCGCCAGCGGCGAGATAACGACGGGGTAGCCGGTAACGAACGTCGGCGCGCTCAAGTGCGGCTCGATGACGCGTTCGAAGATCTTGTCGAGCGCGTGTCCGTGCGACGGCGAAGGCGGCACGCCGAGCTCTTGCAGAATTCCGGCGACGGCGCCGGCGTCGAGCAGGCGCTCGCGGGTGTATTTTCCGCCGCTGTAGCGCGCCATAGCGTCGAGATACTCGATCCGGGCAAACGGCCGCGCGAACGAGATCGTCGCACCGTCGTAGGAGAGTTCCGTTCCGCCGTCGGTCGCCACGCCGGCGAGATGCGCGATCAGCGCTTCGTTGAACTCCATCATGTCCGAGACATCCCAGTATGCCGCGTAGAGCTCGAGCATCGTAAACTCGGGCGAGTGCGTCGTATCGATGCCTTCGTTGCGAAAAATGCGTCCGATCTCGTAGACGCGCTCCATTCCAGCGACGATCAGACGCTTGAGATTGAGTTCCGTTGCGATGCGCAGCTGCATGATCCGGTCGAGCGCGTTGCAATGGGTCACGAACGGCTGCGCGGCAGCACCACCAGCCACGTGCAGCAGCGTCGGCGTCTCGACTTCGTAGAAGCCGCGCGCGTCGATGAAGCGGCGCATTTCGGCGATCAAGCGGCTGCGCAGGATCATCACGTCCCGCACTTCGGGATTGACGATGAGGTCGACGTAACGTTGACGGTAACGTTTCTCGACGTCTTGCAAGCCGTGCCATTTGTCGGGCAGCGGCATCATGGCCTTGGCGAGAATGGAGAACGCCGTGACGTGGAGCGTCAGCTCGCCCATTTTCGAGCGGAACATATAGCCGCGAACGCCGATGAGGTCACCGCGATCGAGCTCCGCCCAATCGGCGAAGCCGGTTTCTCCTACCTCGTCCTTGCGGACGTAGACCTGAAGCTTTCCGGTGCGATCCGCGAGATCGGCGAAGCTGGTCTTGCCCATCGTGCGTTTGGAGAGCAGACGGCCGGCGACGTTCCAGCCCTCGGCGCTCGCGTCTTGGCCCGGAACGAGGAAGCCGTAGCGCGCGAGCAGTTCCGCAGCGGTCGCTTCGACGTCGAAGCGGCGCGCGGCAAACGGATCGCTCCCCCTAGAACGCAAAGCGGCCAGATTTTCACGTCTGGCCGCAACGAGCGCCGCTTCGGTCTTACCGAGTTCGTCCAATAGCTACGATGCTTTCTTTGCGGCCTTTTTCGGCGAATTGCTCTTAATCGATTCGATCTTATACTTCGCTAATCCGCGTGGCGTCGCGACGTCGACCGTCGCGCCCTTCTTATGCCCGATCAGCGCGCTGCCGAGCGGCGATTCATTCGAGATGCGCCGGTTCGGCGGATCGGCTTCGGCGGACCCAACGATGGAAAACTCGTACGTCTCGTTGTTTTTGAGATCTTTGACCTTCACAACCGCACCGAGATGCACTTCGTCGGCGGCGTATTCAGATT
>DASXGO010000228.1:0-2417 GCA_036489055.1 Candidatus Cybelea sp.
GCCGAAGCAGTCCGCCGTAGTCGCGAAAGGAAATTCCCGCCCGCGCGAGGGCGTTAAAGAGATATCCGGCGCGCGCGTAGTCCTCCGGATTGTCGCCGTGATCGTCGAGCGGCGCGCGCCCCGCTCCGGCCGTCGCAACCAGCTGTTGGTAGAGCGTGGCTTCCCCGGCCGCGGCGAACTCTTTGGCAACGTCGGGATTTGCATCCGAGGCATAGAAATTATCGGCGAGCGCGTACGATTTCGCCAAGGCGTGAAGGTTCGGTGTAGCGCTTTCCGGATAAACGTTGAGGCTGGCGTCGCCGCTTCCATGCGGATTTCCCGATGCGTCGGTAAGATCGCCGAAGATTGCATCGTAGCTCAGCGCGCCCGTCGCTACATACACGACGTGATCGATCGCTTCGCTTCGCTTGTTCGAGCGCAGGGGAGGGATGACGGGGTCGAACTTTGCCACCGCAGGCGTGCGGTTGTAGCGAAGCGCGTCGAGCGTCGCACGGACGAGATACGTCCGCTTGAGATCGACGCGCTGCAAAAGGCCCCATCCCGTGACGCCCTTGCTATTGAGGATGTAAAGATAGCGTCCGTCGTGCGATAATGCCAGCGCGGTGGGGTACCATGCGGTTGGAATCAAACCGTAGCGATACCGTGTCGAACGTCGGGCATCGAGCACCGCGACGGCGTTTAATCCGGCGAGTGCGACGTAGAGGCGTTTTCCATTGGCGCTGAGCGCTTCGGCGCTCGGTTCGGCACCGAAGGGCGCGCCGGGATAGAGACGCAGGTCGAGCCCGCGAACGACCTGCGGCGCGCCGACGAGCGCGACCACGGCGACGCGGTCGACGTTGCCGAGCGCGACGTAGGCCTGCTCACCGTTGCCGCTCACCACCATCGCACCGGGTTCGGCACCGCCGACGATTTGCGTGCCGTCAGGCGCGGGATCCATCCGCACTGTTGCGGGATCGCCGATTTGGGTGCCGGACGCTTCGAAAACGGTCAGCGCAGACGACCTCGCGGGGTCAAAGGCCGGTTGCGAGAACTGCGGCTCCCGCGCGGGAGGCACCGCCGGGGCGTATGACGAGAGGCCGGTCCCGGCGGCGACGACTCCGCGACTCGAGGCGGCCACGTAGAGCGGAAAGTCACCCACGGGAAGCGAGCGCTGCACGCTGCGTGACGCTAGATCGATGGCATCGACGGCGTTGCCCAGATTGTCCGCGACGTACGCGGTCCGGTTGTCGGGCGAGAGTGCAATCGTCGCTGGAAATGCGCGCGCCCCGCTGCTGCGCGGCAGCTGGATTGGCTGACCGTCCGGCGAGAGTTCTCCAGCCGATCCTAAATCGAAGACGCGAACGGCGCTAAGGTTGGAATCAGATGCGAGCACGAGCGTCAGCGTGGGATCGGCCGGGTCGCGCGCAACCGCGACGCCCATAAAGAACGCTGCCGACGGATCGCGGTACTCATTGACGATCCGCATGGTTTTCGTGTCGACGACGGCAAGCGACGAGTTGGGCGCCGGCGCGTCGTCTGAGACGACCGCATAGCGGCCGTCGGGCGAGAGGGCCAAGCCCAGCGGGTTAGTGCCGACAAAGAGCGATGTGCCTGCCGGCGCGGCAATTCGTCCGTTGGGAAGAATGGAAGTCGCGGGGTGAATTTTATCGGGGCCTGACGGCCGCATGCCCGCCGGTGACGAATAGACAATCAAAGGAGCGGGCCGGCCCCCAGCGCCCAATAAAACGGCGGCTAAAAATGCCGCTGCGATAAGTCTAGACGACGACACGGGAGGTAAGCCATTACCATGCAGGCTGCGGGGCCCCTGCCGAAGGGACGGAGCGTTCCCCGCGTCACTGAGGACGCGTGTATACTCGGCGTAGCGACGGCGGTGCCGCCATTCGAACTCGGACAAGCCGACGTGATGCGGCGGATCGAGCTTGCGCTCGGCCCACGATCGCCACAAATCGTGCGCCTGCTTCCAATGTTCGGCAATACCGGCATCAATCGGCGCTATTCGTGCGTACCGATCGCTTGGTACGAGCGGTTGCACGAGTGGCCCGAACGCAATCGGGTCTACCTCGATTCGGCTATCGATCTGCTCGAATCGGCGACGCGCCGCGTGCTCGCCCAAGCCAATCGGGATCCCGACGAGATCGACGCCATCGTCGCGGTCTCGACGACGGGCATCGCGACGCCGAGCCTCGACGCGCTGCTGATGGAGCGTATGGGGCTGCGCCGAACCATCAAGCGTCTCCCGATCTTCGGTCTCGGCTGCGCGGGGGGAGCGATCGGCTTGGCTCGCGCAGCAGCGATCGCGCGCGCGAGCCCGGGCGCCCTGGTGCTTTTCCTGGTCGTCGAGCTATGCGCGCTCTGCTTTCGACGCGACGATTTCTCGAAAAGCAACATCGTCGCCACCGCGCTCTTCGGCGACGGCG
>DASXGO010000238.1:0-6213 GCA_036489055.1 Candidatus Cybelea sp.
AACTCGACGTTCGCCGGTAAGCTGGTCTCGGTCGTCCCGGTTGGGCTGAACGAAGATCCGGGGCTCAACGGTGAGGTTTTCACCGCACTGCACATCTCGGAGCTATTTCGACGCGCGCACGAATTCGATCTAATCAACAACCATCTCGATTGGAAACCGTTGACCTACGCTCTCGCAACGAAATCGCCGCCGTTGGTCACGACGGTCCACGGTTTCTCTTCGCCGCAAATCCTAGCGGCGTATTATGCCGGCGCGCAGCGCAGCTTCTACTGCTCGATTTCCAATGCCGACCGCGATCCGGGCTTAGACTATCTCGCGACGACCTATAACGGAATCGATCCGTCCGAGTTTACCTTCAAGCCGACGGCCGGCGAGTATCTCTGCTTCTTGGGTCGCTTCCACCCCGAGAAGGGAACGCATCTTGCAATCGAGATTGCGCGACGCGCCGGCGTGCGGCTGAAGATCGCTGCGATACCGCAGGACGACGCGTATTTCCGCGAGTGCGTGCTGCCCTTCATCGACGGCGATCGCGTGCAGTTCCTCGGCGCCGTAGAGCGCGAAGCCCGCAACGAGCTGCTCGGGGATGCACTGGGCCTCGTCCATATGACGACGCGACCCGAGCGATTCGGGCTCACGATCATCGAGGCGATGGCCTGCGGCACGCCGGTGCTCGGCGCGCGCATGGGGGCGATTCCGGAAATCGTCGTGGACGGCGTGACGGGCTTCTTGTGCGCCGACGTGGACGACGCCGTCGGCAAAGTGACAATGCTTGCGGGGCTCGATCGCGGCGCGTGCAGAACGCACGTCGAACGGGAGTTCAGCGTCGACCGCATGATCGACCGCTATGCCGGCGCGTTTGCAAAAGCGCTCGATCTGCAGACGCCGCCGGCGGCAAGCGACGAACGGTTGCGCGCTCGGCGACATGATTGGTGGGATCGTCCGATGGCGTACACAGAGATTCCGCCGAAGCCCAAGAGCCTCGATTTCGAATGAAGTCTCGAACGGAACGCGATTATTCCGGCCGGTCGCTCTTTGAAAAGCTCGGCGTCTTCACCGAAGCGCAGGTCGCACTCGCCGGCCGCCACGACGGCGGATTCGTCGAGGCGCTCAACGCCCGGCTAGCAAAAGCGGCCGCCGCTGCAATGCGTGGCCGCTACGATTTCATTTTTCTACGCGTCGACACGCTGCGGGATCTCACTCGATTCGCACCTGCCGCAACGCACCTCAAGTCGGCGGGTGCGGTTTGGGTCTTTCACCCCAAGGGGCGCGGCGCCTCACCGACCGATGCGGAGGTACGCTCGGCCGGCATCGCGGCAGGACTCGTCGATAACAAGATCAGCGCGTACACCGATTCCCACACCGCTACACGCTTCGTCATTCCACGGTCGCGGCGCGGTTCTGTGTCATCCTGAGCAAGGTGCGAAGCACCTAGTCGAAGGACGCGGCCTCCATCGCCTGATAGGCTTTGCTGGTCAGTGCGTGGTCGACGACGCCGGCGATGAAGCGCGAAGCATCGCGCACTCCGGCGATGTCCACACCGGTCTCGATGCCCATTTCATGCAGCATGTAGAGCACGTCTTCGGTGCCGACGTTCCCGGTTGCGCCGGCGGCGTACGGGCAGCCGCCAAGACCGCCCGACGATGCGTCGAACTTCGCGATGCCGAGCTGCAGCGCGGCATAAACGTTCGCTAGCGCCGTGCCGCGCGTGTCGTGGAAGTGCATCGCGATCGAATCGAGCGGGATCCTCGCGGCGAGCATCGGCACGAGGGCTTCCACTTGGCTCGGTACGCCGACGCCGATCGTGTCGCCGATTGAGAGCTCGTCGCAGCCCATCGCCATCAGTTTGAGGCTCACGTCGACGACCATCTCGGGAGTCACGGTATCGCCGAACGGCGAGCCGAACGCCGTTGAGATGTAACCGCGCACCCAGCATCGGTCAGCCTTTGCCGTTTTGACGACGTCGCGAAATGTCTCGAGCGATTCGTCAATCGTCATGTTGATATTGCGTTTCGTGAAGCGTTCCGATGCAGCGGTAAAAACTGCAATTGCATCGGCACCTGCCGCGCGGGCGCGTTCGTAGCCTTTGAGGTTCGGCACGAGCACCGGATAGCGAACGCCGAGGGCCTTACGAATTCGCGCGAAAACTTCGCCGGCGTCGGCGAGCTGCGGAATCGCCTTGGGGCTGACGAACGACGTCGCTTCGATCCACTTCAGACCGGTCTGCGAGAGCAGATCGATGTAGCGTATTTTATCGTCGGTGGAGATGAGCGCGTGCTCGTTTTGAAGCCCATCGCGTGCCCCCATCTCGAAAATTGTAACTGCTTGCGGTAATGCCACCGAACTTTAAGACCCGAGTTCCACGAGCGGGGTGCCGCCCGCGACGATCTGCCCTTCCTTGACGAGGACCGCCTTGACGGTCGCGGCGGCGGGCGCTTCGATGCGATGCTCCATCTTCATCGCCTCGAGTACGACCAATAACGCGTGCTCGTCGACGGCGTCGCCGTCACCAATCGCGATCTTCACGATCCGCCCCGGCATCGGCGCGGTCACCTGCGCGGCACCGGCCGCGGCGCGGCCGCCGCTCGCTGCGCCGGCCGATGGGGGCGCCGCAAGCGTGAACGGCCAACCGCGTCCGTCGCGATGCACGACGATCGCTTCGCCGTCGTACGTCACCACGCCGGAAACCGCGACGTCGTCAAGCTTTGCGTCTACGACGTCTGCGCGGCGTTCGGCGTGCAGTGTGCCGGCGCGATCGCCGCTTAGCCGCCAAGTCCTCGCATCGGTGGTAGCGTCCGCGATGAACGCGCTCGTGCCCGCCGCGTGCCGCAGAAGAAGCGGAACGCCGGCGCCGGCGATCCGCCATGGCGCGCGCCGGTCGATGAGCAGCGCTGCAACGACAAGCAGCGCCGCCTCCGGCGGAGGCGAAGTCAGCGCAAAGATTGATTCGTCGAGGCGCTGCTCGAGGAAACGCGTCGTCGTGTCGCCGCGCGCGAACGCTTCGTCCCGGGCGATCCAAAGCAGCAGCGGTACGTTCGTGCGCACGCCGTCGATGGTGAACTCTTGCAGCGCAAGCTCGAGGCGCGCGATCGCCGACGGGCGGTCGCTGCCGAAGACGATGAGCTTCGCCAGCATCGGATCGTAGTAGTGAGAGACGATGCTGCCCGCCGTGACGCCCGAGTCGACGCGAATGCCCGGTCCCTCCGGCGGCGACCAATGCGCGATCGTTCCAGTCGACGGCAGCATGTCGTTGGCGGGATCTTCGGCATAGAGACGCGTCTCAATCGCCCAGCCGCGCGGCAGCACGCCGCTCTGTCCGAGCGCGAGTGGCTCGCCGGCGGCGATGCGCAACTGCCATTGAACCAGATCGATGCCGTAGACCAGCTCGGTCACCGGGTGCTCGACCTGCAGACGCGCGTTCATTTCGAGAAAGTAGTACGATCCGTCGCGATCGAGCATGAACTCGCAGGTGCCGGCATTCGTGTAGCCGACCGATTGCGCAGCGCGAACCGCCGCGCCGCCCATCTCTGCTCGCAATTCCGCGGAGAGTGCGACCGACGGCGCTTCCTCGACGATCTTTTGATGGCGGCGCTGGATCGAGCACTCCCGTTCGCCGAGATGAATCGTGGTGCCGTGCGCATCGGCGAGAATTTGAAATTCGATATGCCGCGGCTCGCGGAGGTAACGTTCCAGCAGCACCGTATCGTCGCCAAACGCCGCGCGGGCCTCGCGCTTCGCGCTTTCGAGCGCTTCACGAAAATCCTCCGCCGACTCCACGACGCGCATACCGCGGCCCCCGCCGCCGGCGCTCGCCTTGATTAAGAGCGGAAAACCAGCCCGTTTCGCTTCTTCGTGCAGCGCCGCGTCCGATTGGTCTTCGCCGTCGTAACCGGGTACCGTCGGCACGCCGGCGGCGCGGACGCGACGCTTCGCTTCGATCTTGCTGCCCATTGCGGCCATCGCTTCGGGCGGAGGTCCGACGAAGACGATCCCCGCGTCGCGAACCGCGCGCGCGAACTCGGCGCGCTCGGAGAGAAATCCATAGCCCGGATGCAACGCATCGGCTTTCGTCGCCAATGCCGCCGCGACGATGGCGCCGGCGTCGAGATAGGATCGCGCCGCTTCTGCGGGCCCTATGCAGCGGGCGTCGTCCATGAACGCAAGGTGATATGCGTTCGCGTCCGCTTCGGAATAAATACCGAGCGGAACGATGCTCAGCTCACGCGCGGCCCGGGCGATGCGCACCGCGATCTCACCGCGATTCGCGATCAGTAAGCGTTGGATCACGAGCTAAATTTGGGCGTGCGGCGCTCGAGGAAGGCGCGAAGTCCCTCTTGGCCTTCGGGGCTTACGCGCTGCAGGGCAATCGCCCGCGCCGTAATGGTGCGCGAGTCATCGTACGTGTTATCCAGGACGCGGCGCAGGAGCAGCTTAGCGGCGGCGATGGCCGCGGGCCCGGCGGTGCGCAGCTCCGCAAGGCGGCCTTCCAGCGTTTCGTCGAGATCGCCGGCCGGTACGACCTCGTGCACGAGACCGATGGCTTGCGCGTGCTGCGCGTCGAACCGTTCGCCGGTGAGGAAAAGCGCTCGCGCGTTCGATGCTCCGATCTTCGCAAGCACGAACGGTGAAATGACTGCCGGGATGATGCCGAGTTTTACTTCGGTGAAGCCGAAGATCGCTTCATCGGATGCAATCGCGATGTCACAAACGGCCGCCAGCCCGGCACCTCCCCCGAGCGCGGCGCCGTGAATGCGGCCGATCACAGGCTTGGGGCAGTTATCGATCGCGCGGTACATGTCGCTCATGCGCTCCGCGTCTGCCACGTTTGCATCGAACGACAACTCGAGCGAGGAACGCATCCAGTTGATGTCGGCGCCGCCGCAGAAGACCTTCCCCTCGCCGGCGAGCACGACGGCGCGTACGTCGTCCGCCGCGGTGATCCGCGTAAAAACCGCGTGAAGCTGCTCGATGACCTCGGCATTGAAGGCGTTGCGCACGTCGGCGCGCGCGAGCGTGACGCGGGCGACGCCCTCGGCAACGGCCAGTTGGACGCTTTCGGGCATGCGGGCCCGTTCGCGCCCTCATCCAAGCGGGCCTCGCAAGCGTTATACTGCACAGAATGAGGGAGGCTCCGGCTACCATCTATCGCTATGCGTTGCTGACGCGCGTGAGCCACTGGGTCTGGTTCGTCGCTTTCGTCATCTTGATCGGCAGCGGATTACAGATCTTCAATGCCTCGCCGAACCTGGACGCATCCGACAAGAGCGATCCGGCGCGCCGCGTGCTCGCAATCGGCTCGCCCGCTGCGGGCGTCGGCACGACGACGATCTTCGGCCACACGTTCGTCACGACGAATTGGCTGGGGTGGACCGCCGATGGCATGGGGTCACGCGGCGCCCACGCGTTCGGCGCTTCGATCACGATCCCGGGCTACCAGGATCTTTCAGGCGGCCGGCGATGGCATCTCTTTTTCGCGTGGATCGCTGCGCTCTGTTGGTTCGCATGGCTGGTTTCGAGCGCCGTCAAGGGGAATTTGCAGCAGATGGTCTTGCGGCCCAGCGATCTGAGCAAGCTTTGGCCGATGCAGGCGTACTATCTCAAGCTGCGCAAGACGCCGCCGCCGCACGGCGTTTACAATCCGCTGCAGAAGGCGGCATACACGACCGTACTCTTCGTCGTCGCTCCGCTCGTCGTAGTGACCGGCTTGGCACTTTCGCCGGGCATTGACGCGATCGCGGCTCCGCTGACGGCGCTGTTCGGCGGACGCCAGTTCGCGCGGCTCTGGCACTTTGCGGGTATGCTCGTACTGATCGCATTCTTCGCGATCCACACGTTTCAAGTGCTCACCCAGGGTTTCGCTAATCAAATGCGGTCGATGATCACCGGCTGGTACCGCCCGTGAAACGCCGGCTCTTCATCGCCTCGGGCCTTTCGACGCTCGCGGGGTGCGGCCCGATTAGTGCGGCGCTCAGCCAAAACGACGGCGTGAAGCGCGTCCTTGCGTCGGCGGAGAGCTTGAATCACGCGCTCATCGGAACGCACGGACTCGCACGCGAGTATCGCGATCGCGACGTCGACGCGAACTTTCGCGTCAACGGTTTTGCGACGCCGTCGGACGCGCGCTACACCGCACTCGCTGCCGGGAAGTTCGCGGCATACCGGCTCGTCGTCGACGGTGCCGTCGAGCGTCCACAGGTCTTCAGCCTCGCGCAACTC
>DASXGO010000253.1:0-4694 GCA_036489055.1 Candidatus Cybelea sp.
ATCATTTGCATGCCGCCGCCCAACGTCACGGCGCGAGCGCACCTCGGACACGCATCAACGTATACGCCGATGGACGTACTCACGCGTTTCCATCGGATGCTGGGGAACAACGCCGATTGGCTGCCCGGGGTCGATCATGCCGCGATCGCGACCGAAGCGGTGCTCGTGCGCGAGCTTCGCCGCGAAGGCGTGCGGCGTGAGGATCTCGGCAGGGAGCGCTTCGTCGAACGGGCGTGGGATTGGTCGCGTACGTATGGCGGTGCGATCGAAGCGCAGTTTCGCCGGCTTGGTTTCGGTCCCGATTGGCGCCGGTTGCGATTCACGATGGACGACCGGCTCTCGGCAGCGGTGCGCCGCGTCTTCGTGCAGCTCTATCGCGAGGGGCTGGTCTACCGTGGAACGCGGCTCATCAACTGGGATCCGACCGCAAAATCGACCGTCTCGGATGCGGAACTCGATCACGTCGAGCGCGACGGCACGCTCTGGCGCATCCGATACCCCTTCGAAGGCGGCGGCCCCGCGGCCGGACTCGAAGTCGCGACGACCCGTCCCGAGACGATGCTCGGCGACGTCGCGGTCGCAGTGCATCCCGCCGATCCGCGCTATAGCAGCCTAATCGGCCGTAGGCTGCGGCTCCCGCCGCTCATGGAGCGCGTAATTCCGATCATCGCCGACGACGCGGTCGATCCGGAGTTCGGAACGGGAGCCGTCAAAGTGACGCCCGCGCACGATCCCGTCGACTACGAAATCGGCGTCCGCCACGCGCTGCCTATGCCGTCGGTGATCGGGTTCGACGCGCGAATCAGCGATGCCGACGTTCCCGTCGGCCCGTACGCGGGTCTCGACCGTTCTGAGGCCCGCGCGCGGATCATCGAAGATTTACGCGCGTTAGATTTGCTGGTCGCGGAAGATCCGCACCGGCATTCGGTTGCGCTGAGCGAGCGCAGCGGCGACATCGTAGAGCCTTTGTTGTCGCTGCAATGGTTCGTCAAGGCCGCGCCGCTTGCCGCACCGGCGCTTGAGGCGTATCGCAGCGGCCGGCTGCGGTTCGTGCCCGAGCGGAACGGCCGCACCTACGAGCAGTGGCTGGAAAACATCCGCGACTGGAACGTATCGCGGCAAATCTGGTGGGGTCATCAGCTGCCGGTTTGGTACACTCCCGACGGTACGGAGATCGTCGCGGAGAGCGAGACCGAGGCGTACGAGATCGCGCAACGCACGTACGGGACTCGTGAGCTCACGCGCGATTCCGACACCCTCGACACCTGGTTTTCGAGCGGACTCTGGCCGTTTTCGATTCTAGGCTGGCCGGACGAAACGCCCGAGCTTGCGTGCTGGTACCCGTCGCAAGTGCTCATCACGGCGGGCGAAATCATCTTCCTGTGGGTCGCGCGCATGGTCATGCTCGGCATCCACTTCATGAAGGAGATTCCGTTTCACGACGTCGTCATCACGCCGCTGGTCTTCGACGCAGCCGGGCGTAAGATGTCGAAGTCACTCGGCAACGTCATCGATCCGATCGACCTTGCCGATCGCTACGGCGCGGATGCATTTCGCATCTCGATCCTACGTCAGATGCGGCTCGATAGCCAGGAGATGCGCTACCACGAATCGCGCTGCGCAGAGGCACGCAACTTCAACAACAAGATCTGGAACGCGACGCGATATATGCTGGCACTGCCCTCAGGGTTACCGCCCGCGATGACGCTGCCGCGGGAAGGCGAGCTCACGCTTGCCGACCGCTGGATCCTGACGCGCTATCGCGAGACGATCGAGCGCATGGGGAAACTTTTGCGCGATTACGATTTCGGCAGCGCTGCCGAGACGATGTGGCGCTTCGTCTGGTACGAATTCTGCGACTGGTATCTGGAAGCGTCCAAGGCGGAGGGCAATCACGACTCACGCGCCGCTGTGCTCTCGTACGTCTGGAACGGCACGATGCGCTTGCTTCATCCGATTGCGCCTTTCATCACCGAAGAGGTTTGGCTCGCGTTGCCCCACGACGGCGAGACGATCGTTACCGCAAATTGGCCCGACCCGCTCGAGGTCCCGGCGTTTGCAAGCGACGCGCGGCACTTCGAAGCGCTGCAGCGGACCGTCGAACGCGTCCGCAACGTCCGCTCCGAACTAGGATTGCACCCGCGGGACCGCGTGGTCGTGGACGCTCCCGCCGACGTCCCCGACGAGATGACCGCGCTGCTCGGATTGCTCGCACAGGCTGCCATCGAACGCGCCCCTGCCTCGGGAAGGACCGTCGAAGAAGCCCTCGCGGCGGTCGGCGTGCGAGCGCCTCGCGAGTTGCTGGCCGAGCGGTACCGCAAGGAGGCGGAACAGCTGCGCTCTGAAATCGACCGTGGTGAACGCAAATTGGGCAACGAGGCCTTCGTTGCCAAAGCCGCCCCGGCCGTGGTTGCGAAGGAGCGGCAGAAGCTTGAGAATTATCGCGGCGAATTAGCGCGCGTCGAAACGGCGCTGGCGCAACTGAAGGAGACGGCGTGACTGGGAGAGCGGCCCATCGGATTTTAGCGCGCAGCGCCGAGATCGGGCGAATGATCGCGCGTCTGGCGCATCAGATCGTCGAGCCGAATGAGACGGCGGAAGGAGTCGTGCTGCTCGGCGTGCGACGCGGCGGCGAGGCACTTGCCATGCGGCTCGCCGCGGAGATTGCGCGCATCGCAGGACGTGCGCCGGCACTGGGATTTCTCAACATCAACCTGTATCGTGACGACCGCGTGACGCACGAGCTGCCCGATTCTCAAATTCCCCTCGATCTATCGGGCCGCGTCGTGGTCGTCGTCGACGACGTTCTCTATACCGGGCGAACCGTTCGCTCCGCCCTCGACGCGGTCACCGATCTTGGCCGCCCCGCTGCGATTCGGCTCTGCGTTCTCGTCGATCGCGGCCTGCGCGAGCTGCCGATTCAGGGCGACTACGTCGGAAGGCTCGTCCCGACGACACCGCGCGAACGCGTGAAGGTCGTCCTAGCGCCGGAGGCTGCGCCTTCGGACGAGATCACGATTAGCGAGAGTGCCGGTGCGGATACGCCGTAGCCTGATCGACCTCGACGACCTGACCGCCGAGGAATTCGCCTACATCTTCGAGCGCACGGCGGAGTTCGAGCGCGTTCCCCCAGGACCGCTGCTCGCAGGAAAAGCCTGCGTAAACATGTTTTTTGAGGAGAGCACGCGGACGTTTACGTCGTTCCACCTCGCTGAGCAGCAGCTCGGCGCCAACGTGATCAATCTTACGCCGAAGAGTTTGAGTCTCGCGACGAAGGGCGAAACGCTCGAAGACACGGCAATCACGCTCGGAGCGCTGGGAATTTGCGTCCTCGTTGTTCGGCATCACGAACCCGGATTTCCGCAGCGGATGGCGCTCGCGTTCGACGGACACGTGATCAACGCCGGGGACGGCGTTCACGCCCATCCGACGCAGGCACTGCTCGACATCTACACGCTGATCGAAGAGTTCGGCGAGGTCACCGGTCGCACGGTCGCCATCGTCGGCGACATTCTGCACAGCCGCGTCGCGCATTCCACGATCCGAGGCCTTACGCGGCTCGGAGCATCGATCGTTCTCGTCGGTCCCGAGGCGTTTTTGCCGAGCACGTACGCCGAAACCGACGTGCGCGTCGCACGCGACTTGGAATCGGTGCTGCCGGATGCCGATGCGGTCGTCCTGCTGCGCATTCAGCGCGAGCGCTTCGTAGAGATTCCGATTTCGGACCGCGAGTATATCGATCGCTTTCGGCTCGATCACCGGCGGTTATCGCTGCTTCGCAAGGACGCGATCGTGATGCATCCCGGTCCCTATAATCGCGGCGTCGAGCTCGACGACTCCGTGCTGGAATTCGCCGGCTGGCGGTATGCACGTCAAGTGCAGCATGGCGTCGCGGTTCGAATGGCGGTGCTCGATGCTCTGGTCAATGCCCGTCCATAACGGGGCCATTCAATAGATGAGGCCGCTGCTGCTCAAAGGAGGAAGGATCGTCGACCCGGCAGCCTCCCTGGATTCGCTACTCGATCTGCGGCTGCGCGACGGCGTGATTGCCGAGATCGGCGAAGATTTAGACGCAGGCCGCGATGACGAGATCCTCGATGCCCACGGCGCCGTGGTGGCGCCCGGATTCATCGACATGCACGTCCACTTGCGCGAGCCCGGCTTCCCGGAGAAAGAAACGGTAGCGACCGGAACGGAAGCGGCGGTGCGCGGCGGATTCACCGCCGTGGCCTGCATGCCGAATACCAACCCTGCGCTCGACGATCCAACCGTGGTCACCGGCCTTATACAGACGATAAAACGCGAGGCACGGTGCCGGGTCTACCCGGTTGCGGCGATCACGCGCGGACGCCGCGGCACCCAGCCGTGCGACTACGCGCCGCTCGCGGCAGCCGGCGCGGTTGCGTTCTCCGACGACGGCGACAGCATCGAAGACACGGGCGTGCTTCGCGACGCGGTCCTTCGCGCGCGCGGCCTCGACGCGCCCTTTATCGACCACTGCATACCGGAAGAATCGCTCGTCGCGCGCGATCTCGAGCTGTCCGCCCAAACCGGCAAGCGATGGCACATCGCACACGTTTCGACCGCCGCTGCGCTGAAGTCGATCGCAGCTGCTCGCGAGCACGGCGGCGCGGTCACCTGCGAGGTAACGCCGCATCATCTCACCTTTACGCATGCGCTCGTTGCGAGAGCCG
>DASXGO010000281.1:0-9527 GCA_036489055.1 Candidatus Cybelea sp.
AACGTTTCTCGCTATTCTCGAGCTGGTTCGCCGGCGCCGCGTCGCCTTCGATCAGCCGGAGGCGTTCGACGACATCCGGCTCTTCCCGGTACCGAAGGCGGCATGACCGCTCTCGGCGAGGCCATCCTTCGGCTGCAGCGCCCCGTGGAGGCCTTGCTCTTCGTCGCAAGCGAAGCGCTCTCGATTCCGCAGTTGGCGAAGCTGCTTCACGCCGACGAGCGCGAGATTGCCGCAGTGCTGCAGCATATCGAAGCCGAGTATAGCGAGCGAGGCATCGTGCTGCGTGAGGTCGCGGGAGGTTATCGCTTTGCAACGTCACCGCTCGCGCGCGACGTCGTCGAAGCGTATCTGCTTCCGCCAAAAACGACGCTCTCAACGCCTGCCCTCGAAGCGCTGGCGGTCATCGGGCATCTTCAGCCGGTTACCCGCAGCGAGATAGAGGCGATCCGCGGCGTAAATTCCGACAGCGTCGTCAATACGCTGCTCGATCGCGGGCTCATCGCCGAAGCCGGGCGCAAAGACGTCGTCGGGCGGCCGATGCAATACAAGACGACGCCGTTTTTCTTGGAGTCGTTTGGGCTGCGCTCGATCGACGATCTCCCCGAGCTCGAGCTGGAGCCGGGGCAGCCGCTCGAGTTCGATCTCGCCGCCGCAAAGGCCGAGAGCGCGCCGGTTACGGGCACCTAAAAACTCTCGGTGCGGATCGGACTGCACGTCCACGTCGCGGGCGGCTTCGTCAAGGCAGTAGAGCACGCAAAAGCGGCGGGTTGCAGTGCATTGCAAGTCTTTTCGACGAACCCGCGCAGCTATCGTACGGCTCCGATCGACGCTGTGGCGCTCGAGGATTTCGCGCGTCGCCGCCGCGAGGCCGGACTCGATCCGTGTGCGATCCATACACCCTACCTCATCAATCTTGCGAGCGCGGATCCAAAGATTTCCGGCGGCTCGCTCCGGCTGCTGACGAACGATCTTGCGGTCGCCGCGCGCGGCGGGATGCGTTTTGTCAACACGCACCTCGGATCGTATGGAACGCGCGATCGCGGGGAAGCGTTCCGCGCGATTTGTACGGCGCTGGAAGCGGCGCTTGCGACGATCGAACCCGGCGTCGTTCTGGTGATCGAAAACTCTGCCGGTTCGGGAAATCTCGCGGGCGGCACGCTTGAAGAGCTCGGAGCGATCGTGCACGCGATCGGGCATCCGCAGTTGGGAATTTGCCTCGACACCGCACATGCGTGGGCGTCGGGCTACGAGATCAATTCAGCCGGCGGCGTCGATCGTTTCGTCGAGGCGGCCGAACGCGAAATCGGGCTCGATCGAATCGCGATGTTCCACTTCAACGATACCGAGGTACCGCTGGGTGCGAGCCGCGATCGCCACTGGCATATCGGCGAGGGGAATATCGGCTTCGAAGGGTTTCGCGCGTTGCTCGCTCACCGCGAATTGCGCGAGAAGGTCGCGATCCTGGAGACGCCGGGAAGCGATGCGGACGACCTGCGCAACATGCAGACGATTCTGGCAATTCAGAAGGGCGCCCTGACCCTTCGAGACGCGCGCTAAAGCGCGCTCCTCAGGATGGCAGGGAACGCGCGCTAAAGCGCGTTCCTTAGGATGACAGGGAGCGCGCTACTGGACGCGCAGGTGCGGAAGGCGCAGGCTCGACTCTAGGAACAGCGCCGAATCGGCGCGCTGAATCTTCAGCTTGAGATCGACATCGTAGATGTCGGAGACGAGCGGGGCGGTTCGGACTGGATCGCGGAACATTTGAAACCTCTTGACGATTGTGGTAACCTTCAATCATTATATAGTGGTGACGGTAACTTGTCAACAGATTTAGCTGGTGTCTCGCGAGTCGTAACTGCCGCCTTGCCGGCCTCCGATCGGGCGCCCGGAGCGCTCGAACTCGTGCGGCACTTCGTCAACACGGTGGCGCTGCCCGACGGCCCGGATGAGCTCGAGCCGCTAGAGCAAGCGCGCGCCTGGTGTCTCAGCTATGGGCTCGCGCCTCCCAAAGACCACTGGCACCTCGGGCTGCTGCGCGACTTCCGGGAGACGCTGCGCGAGCTGCTCTTTGCCAATAACGGCGAGGGTAACGCGCCGGCGGCTTGGGAGCGGATGCGGCCGTTTTTGGCGAGCACGCGGTTGGGGCTCGCCGTAAATCCCACGCATGGTCTGGAGCTCATGGCGGAGGACAAAGGTCCGATTGCCTCGCTGCTGGCGATTGTGTATGAGTCGCAGCTGCTCGGGACGTGGCCGCGTCTGCGCGCCTGCCGTAAAGCCTCGTGCCGATTCGCCTACTACGATCACACGAAAAACGCGTCGCGGGCATGGTGCAGCATGGCAACCTGCGGAAACCAGGCCAAAGCTCAACGCCGCCGGCAACGACTACGTGAGCTGTCCCCCTGAGGCTGTCGAGGGGTACGTCGCCCACTTTGACGTCGACGCGTTTTACGCAAGCGTCGCCGTTCGCGACGACCCGAGCCTCCGCGGCAAACCGGTCGCGATCGCGGGGAGTAGCCGTCGCGCAGTCGTCCTGACCGCATCGTATGAAGCGCGCCCGTTTGGGGTGCGATCTGCGATGCCGCTCTACAAAGCGCGCCTTGCCTGCCCCGACCTCGTGGTCGTTCGTCCGGAGATGCAGAAGTACCGCGAGATTTCGCGCGAGATATTCGCGATTTTCGAAGGCACCGGCCGCCCCGTCGAGGGCCTCTCGATGGACGAGGCCTTCGTCGAGTTCGGAGAGGCGACGTTCGACGCCGCGTGTGCGCGCGCGGCCGCCTTGCGCCGCGATATATTCGATGCAACGGGTTTGACGGTCAGCGCCGGCGTCGCGACGGGAAAGCTGATCGCAAAGATCGCTTCGGACACGTGCAAGCCCGATGGGTTACTCGGGGTTGCGCCCGGCAGCGAAGCGGTCTTTCTCGCGCCATTGCCGGTGGGACGTCTCTGGGGCATCGGGCCGAAGACGCAGACGCGCCTGAGCGTCTTCGGGATCTCGACGATCGGCCAGCTTGCCGCGCTCGAGGACGCGCGCTTGCACGAGCTCTTCGGCTCGTGGTGGCGCGACGTGCGCGATCTCGCGCGCGGCATCGATCGGCGGCCCGTCGAGCCGGCGCGCGAAACGAAGTCTATCTCGACCGAGGAGACGTTTGAGTACGACGTGCGGGACGAGCGACGACTGCTCGAAGTCCTGCGCGCGCAAGCGCACGAACTCTCCGAGGCGCTGGAGCGCGAGCGTACGGTGGCGCAGACGATCGGCGTTAAGATCAAGCGCGCCGATTTCACCGTGATCGGACGGCAAACGCATCTTGCCGAGCCGACTCGCGACGCGCGCAGGATCTTCCGCGCGGCAGTCTACTGTCTGCGCCGCGCGGCGCTCGAGGGTGCGCCGGTGCGATTGCTCGGGACGCGCGTCGCGTCGCTCGTCGAAGGCGACCCGCTGCAAACGAGTCTCTTTTAAGACGTCGCGCTCAGATATGGTCGGTCGCCCAGCAGAAATCGCCGCCGTGCGCCGTCGTGTCGCGCAAGAGTGCGCGGCCGGCCGCGCTCAACGGCGCGATCATGAAGACGGCATCGTTGCGCCTTCTCACCGTGACCTTTGGCATGACCTCGCGCGCACCGGCAGGCGGAAGCCATCCGGTTACGCGCTGCAGGTCGCCGGCGGCAGCGCGTAAGAGCGCCGGAATTGCAGCCGCGCTCGCGGCGTCGGCGAAGGCGAACTCGTCCAAGAGGTAAGCGTCGAGCCGCGGCGCGCGCATGCCGAAGACGTACGCAATGACGCGGCCGCCGCGGCGGACGAGCAGGTTCGCCGGTTGCCATGTCGGATGCGCGGCTCTTTGTCGCATGCGCGTCGCGATCCAGCTCCAAACGGCGGCGCTTCGGGCGAAGCCGGCGGTGCGGTTTCGGTCCCAGCGTTCGTAAACACGCGCTACGCGTGGCCAATCGGCATCGCGCAGATGGCCGAGCTGCAGGCGCAAAGAGGGCAGCGTATCGGCACGCAGCAGAAATCGGCGGGAAGGCAGCGTGGCGAATCCGAGTGCGGCGTAGAACTGCGGACGAATATCGGAAAATAAGAACGCGATGTCGCAGCCGTCAGCGCGAGCGGTGTCGAGCGCCGTCGCCAGCATGACGCTCGCATAACCTCGGCCGCGATATTCCTCCGGCGTGAAGACAGCACCAAAACCGACGGCGCGTAACGACTGCGTTTCGCGGCGCACCGTTCGCTCGTACCGCTTGAACGACGCGACGAGCGTCCTGCCGTCGTAGAGTCCGAGCGTACGATAATGCCGGCGCCCGTAGGCTCCGAGCGCAAGCTCCAGCGTCTGGGCGGCGTATGCGTCGAAACTGCGCGAGCCCGCCCAGAGCGGCGCCGTCAACGGCAGAACGTCGCGTGCATAGACCTGTGGCGAAATTTCGCGGAGCCGCACGTTACCTATGCTAGCGCAGCTCTTCGAGAAGCTCCGGAGCCGCCTTCGAGCGTATCGGCCGGCTCCCGGCGGTGACCAAGACGCTCGTTCCCGCGCGCTTCACCGCATAGCGAAAGGCGCGCCGCTCGCGTTCGTAATATTGCTGCGGTGCTTTCGATCGGAAAAGGTAGTAGGAAAACTTTGCGGTGCGAGCCGCGCGGGCATCGCCCACGTTGTCTTTCGGAATCATTCCGTAGCGTGGACTGAAGAGAAAGGCATCGGGCGCGTACCAGCGCGGGAAGCCCCCCGGACGAACGTTTGCAACGACGACGCGTTCGAACTCGCGCCCGCGCGTCGCCTCGACGCTGAGCAAGTGCACGAATCCTTCGATTTCGTCGAGCTGGCACGTCTCTAAATCGCTCTCCATGCGCTGTCGCCCGTATTCCAAGACGTCGGCAATCGTCGCTCCGGAGTTCTCTGCAAGAAAAGCAGTCAGTCGCTGCAGCAAGCGTCGCAATGTCGCCTGCTGGGCGCGCGATCGCGCCGAGCCCGGCTCGCCGTCGCGCGCAAGGCCTTCACTCCAAACCAGACGCGCGAATCGCTCGAACGGGAGCTCGTGCATCGCCGCCAGCCACCGCTCGCGCAGGCTGCGAAATCGGCGCACGCGCGCGGCCGCATCCTCGCCGAGCGCATCGTCGCGCTCGCCGCGAATCACGTTCCATCCGAGGCGCAGATCGCGCTTGGGGTTCCAGCGGGCCGTCCGAACCGTCGGCGCCGGCTCGTCGTCGAAGGCAAAAAGCGCGCGCTGAGGATCGGGCGGTTCGCCGCAGAGCGCCGCTAGCGAAGCGTCCGAAAGGCCGAACGCCCGATTTCCGAGCGTGCGCAGCAGCCACTCATGGCGGAATGGGTCGTAAACGTTCCAAAGAAGCGCGAGCGCGTCGAGCGCACGACGATCCGTAAAGACGTTCACGTCGCCGGAGCGCAGCACGGGGACGTTACGCTCCAATAGCGCCTCTTCATAACGCTCGACGTTGCGCACGGAGCGGAAGATCACCGCAATCCGTTCCGGAGGGGTGCCCGCCTCGATCCATTCGGCTACGCGCGCGGCGATGAGCGCGGCTTCTTCACGCGGAGCCGGCAGGCGCTCCAGCTCTATTGCGGGCGCGCGCCGGTCACCGTGCAGTTCGAGCGACGCTGCTGCGAAGGCGAACGTCTCCCTGGGATTGGTCATACGCGCTTCGCTTACCACCGACGACGGATCGCCGCAGAGCGTAACGCCGCCGAGCCGATCGCCGAAGACCGCGCGCAACAGCCGCAGATGGGCTTTTGTGAGCTCTTGCGCATCGTCGACGAACGCAAATTGATGCCGCTCGCGTAACGTCGTCGCAAAATCACGGTTGCGCTCGAGCATCGCTGCGGCAGCGATTGCGGCGTCGCGTCCGGTCATCCGGCCGGTCGATTCAACCAGCTCGACGTAGCGTTCGAAGAGCCTCGACAGAATCTTTGCCAGGTCTATTTCGCGGCGGCGCTGGCGCGTCAGCTCCTGGGGCGTCACCGCAAGCGAATCGTGATAAGAGTGCTTCGTTGCCGACAAGAGCGCGGGATCGGCGAAGTTGGGCGGCCGCGCGTAGAACTCCGTCGCGCCGGTCAGCGCGTGTGACAAAAAGAAAGCCGGCGTGGCGTCCGCGTCGCGCAGGCGGCGTATCAGGCGAAACGCGGAGCGCAAAAAGCGCTCCGGCGAGCGCAATCCCGGAACCTCGGGGTCGAGCTGTTCGGCCGAAAATTCGCTCCACTCGAGCGCAAACAGCGGCGCGCACGCTTGAGCGAAGAGTAGTTCCGCGTCGACGTCGTCCACCAGCGTAACGGCTCGGTCACACGCTCGCAGTATTTCGACCGCGAACTCGTCCAACGCTCGATCCGGAGCGAAGAAGAGCGGATCGCTGTTGGGATAGATCGCGCGCAACGCCGCAGCGCGCTCGACGAGCGCGGTGCTCTTCCCCGAGCCCGGCGCGCCGAGAATCGCAAAACACTCGTCGTGCGGGCGGTCAACAGCCTCGCGCTGCTCGACGCTCAACTCTGCGAGCATCAACTTGCGAAGCGGGCTGCCTCCGACGGCGGCTTCGAAGCGCAGGCAAGCGCATAGGCGCAGTAGGTGCACGCCGTAGCGTCGTCGGTCGTTTCAAATCGGCGCATCTCGCCGGAAGCAAGCTCGGCGCTCAGCTCGATCATCCGTGCGCGGCTGCGCTGCAGTTCGGCGGCCGAAATGTTGCCGCCGACTTGCAATGCGACCGGGCGGACGTCCAGCAGCGCGTCTTTGAGTGGAATCAGGACGAGGCGCGTCACGCGATCGCCTGCCGCCGTCCGGGCCCAGTAATAGAAGGGCAGTTGGAAGTCGCGAAAGTTGTGAATCTTTTCGACGTACTCGTCGGGCGTCGCCGAGATGTTACCGGTCTTGTAATCGATGACGGCCACCCCGCCGGTCCGTTCGTCCCGATCCAAACGATCGATATAACCTACGAACGGCCGTCCGTCGAGCTCTAATTCTGCGGGCAGCTCGCGCCCAAGCACCTCGAACGGTGCTTCGGTTTCCTGCACGAGCAGCCAATCCACATAGCGCTGCGCCGTGCGCTGTGCGCGCCGCAGCTGCAGCTCGAACTCGACGCGCGTGTCGAAGCCGTTCCGATGCGCCTCGAAGGCCCAGGTGACGCATTCGCGGATGCGCCGTCGCATCGCGGGCTCGTCGGCTCGAACCGGCCGCGGGTATTCGCCGTGGAAGTCTTCTAACGCAAGGTGGAAGGCGCTTCCGTAGGCCGAGGCTGCGGACCCGCGATCCTCAATTGCACCGCACGCATAGCGATAGAACCACTTGCGGCGACACTCGGCATACGTGTTGAGCGCGGATGCGCTAAAGTGCCGCCGCCAGGGCGCAACGCCCGCAGTATCTTCCGGCGGTGGAGCTTCGGCAAGCAGGAACTCGGCCTCCGCAGCCTCTCCGTCGCCTTCATCCCGCGCACGATCGATCGCCGATAGCTCGAATGCGCGGGAGATTCCGTCCCGCAGCGCCGGCTCGGGCTCGGCGTCCAGCATTCGAACTTGACGCACTCTCCGGGCGAAGCGAAGCGCGCAGTCGCGGTCGTCCGCGGGCAACGCAAGGTCGCCGCGTTCGATTGCCTCGAGAAGCTCGCCCGAGCGAATCGCCAACGTGGCGTACGCTGCGGCGACATCGTGAGGTACTCCCGAGCAGGGCGAGCGCAGCAACCGCAAGAGCAACGTCTGAGCGCTCGTACGATGCCACGCAACGGCATCCTCAACAAACGAACGAAACAGAGCGGAGCGGACGCGCACTATCTCTGAAGTTACAGCTTTCACCAGGCGCCCCTGCAGGTTTCGTATAACGGCAGGGGATGCGGCGGATCATCGTCGGTATCACCGGCGCGAGCGGCAGCCTTTACGGTTATATGGTGCTGCAAGCGCTGCGCTCCATCGGTGGTGTCGAAACGCATTTGGTTCTCACGGCTGCGGCTCGTCGAACGATCGAGCTCGAAACGGACATGACCGCCGAAGATTTTGAGAGCCTAGCAGACGTCGTGCATCCCGACGTCGATCTGGCGGCGGCAATTTCGAGCGGCTCGTTCTTGACCGACGGCATGCTTGTGATTCCGTGCTCGATGAAGAGCGCGAGCGGAATTGCCTATTCGATGAACTCCAATTTGCTCGTTCGCGCCGCCGACGTTTGCCTCAAAGAAAAGCGCCGGCTCGTCTTGGTGATTCGCGAGACGCCGCTCCATCTCGGCCACCTGCGAACCCTGGCGCAGCTGGCAGAAATCGGCGCCGTGATTCTACCGCCGGTGCCGGCGATGTACGCGAACCCGCAAAGCGTGGACGACATCATCGCGCATACCGTCGGAAAGGCCCTGGATCAGTTCGGAATCGCAAACGAGCTTTTCAAACGCTGGCGCTCGCCATAGCCGTCTAGCGCGACTGCCGAGCAACCAGCATGCGCGCGAGCGGCACGTCGCTCGCGCGATCGACGTTGACCGCGGTTTCGGGGAACGAAGAGACGAAGGCGCGGATCGGAGCTCCGAGAATTCGCGCTCCCCGCACCTCGGCAGCAGCGATCGTCAGACGTCCCAGCGCGAAGCGCGCCAGCATATCCCAGCCGAAAAACGATGCAAGCTTGAACGGATGCTTGCGCGCGGCGCCGAGCCCTTCGATGAACCGTTCGAGCAGCGGCAGCACGCGCGGCTTCATCGCGACCAGCCCGCCGCCGCAGAACGTTCCGTCGCGCATCTTGGCCCAAGTGTGTGGAACCTCGGGAAAACTGCGCTGGTGGACGGATTTCTCGACGCAGCCGTAAACGAGGTCGGTGGAGAGGGCGTTGACGCCGCGAACGAAATCCTGCGTCGCGATCGCCGTGAGCACCGGCAAATCGGAGGCCACGATCAGCACGTCCTCGTCTACGGGCAGCCCGGCGAGACCGTTGCGCAGGCTCTCGGTGATGTGTACTCCATCGGGCCGCAACTCGTCGGCGAAGCGCAGGTCGCGGTGTTCCTTCATTGCCGGCGGCGCCACGACGATGAGCCGCCCGATCCCGGCGGTATCGCGCAGCGCGGTGAGCACGCGGCCAACGAGCGTTACGCCCTCGATTTCGACGAAGGCTTTATTCGGTGCGCCGGGCCGCATCCGCGCGACCTCGTCGAGCGGGCCGCCCGCGAGCACGACGGCGTCTCGACGGGTCATAGCCAGTGCGGTGTCGCGGCAAACCGCGTTGCGAAACGTTCGTACTGCGCCGGCAACTCGAGCCGCCGATCGATTTGCGCGATGCGTTGCGCATCGGGCGCGAGCGTAAAGACGCACGAACCCGAGCCGGCCAAGAGCGCGTTCGAAGCACCGGCCGCATGCAATGCGCAAAGCGCCGCATCGATTTCGGGCGTTTGTGCGCAGAGTACCTCGTGAAAGTCGTTTTGAAGCAACTCCTGCACTCCATCAAAATCGCCGCGCTGCAGCGCCGCGAGCATCGCAATCGAAGCAGAATCTCGTCGCGATCGCTGCGGACGACTGCGCGCATCGAGGGCGGCGTATGCGAGAGCCGTCGATATTGCGACGGGCGGTTTGAGGATCAAC
>DASXGO010000290.1:0-1807 GCA_036489055.1 Candidatus Cybelea sp.
CGTCTCGAAGGAGTTCAGCGCGTCCAACAGGTCGTCCGCGGGCTGTGACTTCTCCACAACTACCTTGCGAGCCCAATATTCATTGCGACCGCAATCGTAACACTGCCGGGCCGCCTTGGCAATAGGGTTCGTTGCGACTACAATGTTTACATGAAGGTGACCAAGCAGAAATCGGCTCAGAATCGCCGAGCCCTGGTGCGGGCAGCGAGCAAGTTGTTTCGCCGTCACGGTATCGACGGAGTTGGCGTTGCGGATATCGGCAAGGAAGCCGGGCTGACCCACGGCGCGCTGTACGGCCAGTTCCGCTCAAAACAAGCGCTTGCCGCCGAAGCGTTGACCGACGCACTGGATCGCAGCTATAAGCAAATGATGATCCTGGCCGAAGGTAACGATTCTCCGATCGGTACCTATCTGGATTACTACATCAATGAGCCTCACCGGGACGACATCTCGAAGGGCTGCGCCATGACCGCATCGGGCAGCGAGATTGCGCGCCAGGGAAAGAACGTCAGCCGTGCATTCGCCGACGGCTTTGACCGTTTCGCTAAAACCGTGGAAGCGGCTCTGAATGACGACACGCCTCTGCGGTCGACGCCTCGCCAACGCGCGCTGACGATAGCGGCCGGCTGCATCGGTGCGATCGTAGCCGCGCGTGCGGTGGCAAAAGCCGATCCCGCGCTCTCCGACGATATTATCGAGGCGGCGCGACGCGTTCTCGGCGAAGTTGGCAGCGAGGCGTGAACTAGTGAGTGCCAAAAATGCCGGCGTCTCAAGCGCGTCTTCAAACCGTTGCTCGAGCAAGCGGAACTGCCCGACGTAAGGTTCCATAGCCTTCGCCACACCGCCAACTCTCTGCTCATCGAGGCGGGAGAAGATCCGCTCGCGATCGGGGGCAGTTTAGGACATTCGGACACCCGCATGATGTTCGAGCGTTACGGCCACCTGTTCGACCATACGGCCAAGCGCGTTGCCCAAACTGCAGACCGGATCTTCGCCGCGCTCGAGCCCAATTGTCGTACGATTGCCGTAAGTGTGGCCCGTCGCTTCGCATTGCCGCGGAAAGAAAACCGTTTGATCGCCGTGGTATCACGACGGCGTTGGGCCGTCATGAACCGCGGGGTGTTCCTCCGGCGAAGCCGCGCTGATAGCTTCCTCCATATGGGCTCTGATGTAGCGCCCCATTGCGTCGAGATCGGTGAAATAGTGGCGGCGGCGACTGGCGACGTGATCGACGGATCCACGCCAGGCCGCACCCTGCGACCCGGCTTCCCGCCAGAGACGCACGATGAAGAGATGCTCTGTACGCTTATGCTCCACTCAGAGCAGCATGCCGCAAGTCCGTCTACCTACCGTCTACCCGCGCGCTCGGCGTAGACGCTAAGTAGACGGTACGTTGGTACGCTTACCGCACAGCATCGCTCTCACGAGGAAGGACTTTCATGCTTACGTTTGGATGCCGCGGGGTTCTCGCCGCTTATACCTTGGCGTCGTTGGCGGCCTGCGGACCGTCGTTCGCAATACCGTTTAATTCGGCTTCATCTGAGGGAGCCGCCGCCACCGGAGTCGCCGTAAATTCGGCAAAGTTTACGAAATATACCCTTCCCACTCCAAACGTCGATCCGTTTGACATCGCGCTGGGAACGAAGGGTGACCTCTACGCCACCCAACCAATACTGAATCAGGGCGCGGGATCCACGACGTACCTATGGCAGATCTCCGAAACGGGGCATGTCACGCGCATCATGCCGTCCACCGGCGCAACGGGACCGGTCGGTATCACCGCCGGCGCCAACCGAACGGTGTTTTT
>DASXGO010000319.1:0-8064 GCA_036489055.1 Candidatus Cybelea sp.
CATGAGGTCGGCGAGCTCGTCGATGATGACGACGACGTACGGCAGCCGTTCGTCGGGATACTTGGCGTTATACTCTTCGATCTTGCGAACCGACGCTTTGGCGAAGCGCTCGTACCGCGACTCCATCTCTTTGGTCATTTCGAAGAGCGCGCCCGCAGCGAGCCGCGGGTCGGCGATGACCTCTTTGATCAGGTGCGGTATGCCGTTGAAAACCGTCAGCTCGACGCGTTTCGGATCGATCATGAGCATCTGTACTTGATCCGGCGTCGCGGTCACCAAGAGCGACGCGATGATCATGTTGAGGCAGACCGATTTGCCTGCGCCCGTAGCGCCTGCGACGAGCAGGTGCGGCATGTTGCAGAGATCGCCGATGACGGGACGCCCGGTGATGTCCTTTCCGAGCGCCATCCACAGCGGCGGCACTTGGCCGCGATTGGGAACGGCGTCGAGGATCTCGCGAATCGCGACGACCGAAACGGTCAAATTCGGGATCTCGATGCCGACCGCGGATTTGCCCGGAATCGGCGCCTCGATGCGAACGCTCGTCGCCGCAAGCGCCAGCGCCAAATCGTCGGCGAGCGAGGCGATGCGCGAAATTTTAACGCCCCGTTCGGGCTTCAGTTCGTAGCGCGTGATCGACGGCCCGCGCTCGATGTGCGAAACCTTCGCTCCCACGCCGAAGCTCGCCAGCGTATCTTCCAGGATGTGTGCGCGGTTGGATTCGTCGACCTTCTGGCTGGGAGGCACGTCAAAGAGCGAAAGATCGGGCAGGCGGTATGCGATGCCGGCGTCACCCCGAGCCGGGTCGAGGGGCGGCGCAGGACGCGGCGGCTCTTCGACTACCGCCGCGGGTGGATCAAAAATCGGCGTTTCGATGACGCCCGCTGCTGGAGCTTCGGTCGGAATGACGCGCTGACGGACCGCCTCGTTGAGCGGCACGATCGGCTGGATCGGCAGTGCGAACGCTTCGTGCAGCGAATCGTGGCCGCGCGGCAGTTCGACTTCCAACCTCGGCAGCTTTGGAATCGCCGGCCGCAGCCCGCCGAAGAAAACGATCGCGCGACCGATCAGCCGCTTCGCGCTCGCATTCGTGAGCCAAAGCGTCAGCGAGATCAGGGTGAGCCAGAGCACGATCCATGCGCCCCCATTGCCGACGAGTGCGTGCAACGTCCACCATATCGTCGCTCCAACGGTACCGCCGCGCCGCTGACCGCCGGCGCCCAACATTGCGTTGAGAATCAAGAAATACGCGAGCGTCGTGCTTCCGAACCACGCCATCGTCCGAAGCACGTTGACCTCTAAGAATACGATCGTTCCCAACAACGCGACGAGCACCGGGAAAAACGGAGCCGCGCCTCCAAAGAGACGCCGCAGTTCCGCAGCAGTCCAGTTGCCGATGGCGCCGGAATGATGTGGAAACGCAAGCGCGACTCCGCAAAAGACGGCGAATGCGACCGCGGCGATTCCTACGATCTCGAGGTTGAGCCGGGTCCTCGCAGACGCCCGCCGGCGGGTGCGTGCCATGGAAGGTATCTCTTCTTCGTCACTGCGGGAGTTCATTTTGCCAACGCTCGTCGTCCTCGAGGGCGATCAAACCGGACAAGAGTTACTGCTGGAAGCATTGCGCGTGCTGGAACCGGCGGTGATTGGATTTGCGCTCGACTTCGAGCCGTACGATCTCTCGCTTCAAAACCGGCGCGCAACGTCGAATCAAGTCGTGCTCGATGCCGCGGCGGCGATGACGCGTCATGGTTGCGGGTTGAAGGCCGCGACGATCACGCCCGAGTCAAAGGACGACGTCGGCTCGCCCAATCGCATCCTGCGCGAAGCAATGGGCGCGAGCGTTATCGTTCGTACCGGGCGTAAACTGCCGCGCGTCCGTCCCGTCGGCGGGATTCATGCGCCGATCTCGGTCGTCCGGATGGCCGTCGGCGACGCCTATGGTGCAAAGGAATGGCGCAGCGGCGAGGGCGCCGCGGAAATAGCCTGCCGTACCGAAACGATCGAACGGCGCATCTGCAGTCACGTTGCGGAGTACGCATTTACGCATGCGAAGCGGCTCGACGCAACGGTTTTCGGCGGACCGAAGTACACCGTCAGCCCGATTTACGAAGGTATGCTCAAGGAAGAGATGGACGCCGCGGCAGCGCGTCACCCCGAGGTCGACTACGACCCGCAGCTCATCGACGCAACCTACGCGCTGCTGCTCTCGGCAACGAGCGACAAGCCGCTCGTGATTCCCGCGCTCAACCGCGACGGCGACTGCCTCTCCGATCTCGTTATGCAGCTCTTCGGCTCGATCGCCGGCGCCGAGTCGGTCGTCCTTGCGTTTGACCCTTCGACAAGCTCAGGAGAAGCTATATTTCGACCGAGCACCGTCATGGCCGAGGCACCCCACGGCACGGCGCCGCGTCTCGAGGGCAAGAACGTTGCCAACCCGCTGGCGATGATTCTTGCTGCGGCCGCGGCGCTATCGTACGTGGACGACGCTCGCGCCGCGAGTGCTTCGCGCGCGATTTACGATGCGGCGATCGCTGCGCTCGCCGACGGCATCGCCACCGCGGACCTCGGCGGCACCGCCACGACAACGGAGTTCACCGACGCCGTAATCGCACGAGCGGCTTTGTCATCCTGAGCCTGTCGGTGTCATCCTGAGCCTGTCGGTGTCATCCTGAGCTTGTCGAAGGATGGCCGGCACCTGTTCTGTCACCCTTCGACACGCTCAGGGTGACATGGCGTGAGCTCAAGGCAAAGTCGGACCCTTGTCACCCTGAGCCTGTCGAAGGGCGACAAGGGCGCTCGGCCCACAAAGCCTTCCCCAATAGTTTCGCGCGAGCCGGCTGATTAGCGGCCAATCGTTTTCGATCAAGGCCATTTTCTTTGCTCGCGACCATCCTTTAAGACGCTTTTCACACGCGATCGCTTCGTCGATGTGATGAAAGTCCGCAGAGTAGACGAGTTCTACCGGCCTGCGCTTGAACGTATAGCATTTAGGATCAAAGCCGAACTTGTGCTGGTTGACGCGATATTCTAGGTCATTTGTTACGCCAATATAAAACGATCCGTCTGCGCAAAGCAGCATGTACGCCCAATAAGTTTTCATGCAGCCTTTCTGCTGCATGCGAGGACGGCCGCTATATTGAGGGGCCCTTGTCGCCCTTCGACAGGCTCAGGGTGACAAGGGCCCCTTTCGACACGCTCAGGGTGACAAGGCGCGGCTCAGGGTGACAAGGGCCGCGTCAGACTTCCATCACCACTGGGATGACGATCGGGCGGCGTTTGGTGCGCGTGTGAACGGCGCGTGCCAATGCGCTGCGGATGTGCTCTTTCATCGCGTCGACGTCGCGCAAAGCGTCGACTGAGAGGCTGTCGATCGCCGCCTGCAATTCGGAACGCAGCTCGTCGATCACGCCGCCGGCCTCGGGCAGATAAAAGACTCCGCGCGAGATGAGGTCCGGACCGGCGATCACGCGCGCCTCTTCGCCGTCGATCGCGATGACGACCATGATGATGCCGTCGTTCGAGAGCGCTTTGCGATCGCGCAAGACCGCCTCACCGACGTCGCCGATGCCGGAACCGTCGACGAAGACATGGCCGCCATACGTTTTGCCGACTTTGTCGCCGTACTCTTCCGTGAACTCGAACACGTCGCCGTTATCGGCAAGGAAGACGTTTCCTGGTTCGACGCCCGTTCGCACCGCGAGCTTCTTGTGGGCATCGAGCATGCGGTATTCGCCGTGAACCGGCACCAGAAACTCAGGACGCACGAGGTTGAGCATCAGGAGCAGCTCCTCTTGCGATGCGTGCCCCGACACGTGCGAGCGGCCGTCGGTGCCGTGGATTACTTTTGCGCCGAGCTTACAGAGATTGTTGATCGTCTTGTGCACGCTCTTTTCGTTCCCCGGGATCGGCGTCGCACTGATGACGACCGTATCGCCCGGAACGATCCGAAAACTCTTGTTGTCCCGCACCGACATGCGTGCAAGGCCGCTCATCGGCTCGCCCTGCGATCCGGTGGTCATCACCACGATCTGCTCGGGCGGATAGTTGTCGATATCCTCGATCTTCACCGTCGTGTCGGGCGGAATTCGCAGATGGCCGAGCTCGCCGGCAAAGTGCACGACGTTGCGCATCGAGCGTCCCAAGAACGCAATCTTGCGATTGAAGCGAACCGCATGATCCACCGTCTGCTGAATGCGGGGCACGTTCGAGGCAAACGAAGCGACGACGATCCGCCCTTTAGCGCGCGCAAAGATTGCGGTGAACGCTTCGCCGACGATCCGCTCCGAGAGCGTGTGGCCGGGGCGCTCGGCATTGGTTGAATCCGAAAGCATGCAAAGCACACCCTCGTCGCCGATCCGCGCAATCCGGGCGAAGTCGGCCGGCCGAGCGTCAATCGGCGTCTGGTCGAACTTAAAATCGCCGGTGTGAAAGATCGTTCCCACCGGCGTGCGCAGCGCGAGCGCGCAAGCTCCGGCGACGGAATGGTTGACGTGAATGAATTCCGCTTCGATCGATCCGTAACGGACGCGGCTTCCGGGCTGCACTTCCGTGAACTCAGCCTCGCCGAGATGCTGCTCGCGCGATTTCGCCTTGATCAGCGCGATCGTCAGCGGTGTGCCGACGATCGGCGTGTCGCGAAACTCCTTCGTGAAATAAGGAATGCCGCCGATGTGATCTTCGTGGCCGTGGGTGACGAGGAGCGCGCGCAGCTTGGCTGCCCGCTCCCGCACGTAGGTGAAGTCGTTGATGACGATGTCGACGCCGTACATCTCGTCATCGGGAAACATCAGTCCGCAATCGACGACGACCAGGTCGTCGTTCGTCTCGATCACCGTCATGTTGCGGCCTATCTCCCCGCACCCCCCAAGCGGGACGATCCGCACGTAAGGGACGGCGGGCGGTGGGGCGACGGTTAGGGCATCGGTGCTCACCCGCGCTGATTTAGCCCCCCACCCTTGCTCCCCCGCACCTCAGCCGTGAATTTACGCGGCGGAGGTCCTTATGTTCAGCTTTATTTTGACTGCCGTTCTGCTCGCGGCGGCTCCGGCAAGTCCCGGCTCACCGGTGCCCAGCCGCCCGACCGTGGGCCCAAGCCCGGCGACGCTGACGCCGGAGGAGATCTTCTCACGGCGAGCCCTACGCCGAGCTCGTCTCCTCATTCAGATGCGGATGCTGCAGCTGCGCGACGAGCGTTTGGAGTGCGTGCGCGAGGCTCTGCGGCGGCAACTCCCGGACGCGCTCTGGCCCGAAGTTCCCTCGCCGACCCGCGGCTCGGCCGACGCCGCAGCGGCGAGCGAGCGGTGCGCGAAGTTGTTCTGAATCGGGCTCGCTCGCCCGCTTTACAGGGTCAGGGTGACAACGCGACAGAGCCTGGGTGACGACTGGGGAAGCATCTGCGACTTTTTTTCGTTACGCGGGTAGATGAGGGCAAGAACCTCTTACACGCTACAGAAAAGTTGAGATGGTGAACAATCGCATTCTGCCCACACTGATCATAGGGCTGGTGGGCGCCGTTATCGGCAGCTTTCTGATGATGCTCTACTCGAGCAGCCACTTCGGCCGCGCGACCGGAGCCGACCGCACACCGCCGGCGGTCGCTGCCGTTCCCTTAAGCGGGGTGAGCGACCAAGACCGTATCGTCAGCGCCGTGAAGCGCACGAAGGGCTCGGTGGTCGCTATTACCGAGGAAGTCAACGGACAGCAGGTCATCCCGGCCGATCCGTTCTTCCAACAATTCTTTGGGGGTCAGGGCCCCGGGATCGCGCAGCCGTATCGTGGTGAAGCCTCCGGCTCCGGCTTCGTGGTGGACGACCGCGGCGACATCGTTACCAACGCGCACGTGCTTCAACCGCCGAACGGCGGACACGTCTCGAAGTTGACGGTCGTTTTTGCCAACGGCGATCGCGTGCCCGCGCACGTCGTCGCATACAACCTCGCTGCCGACGTCGGGCTGCTCAGAGTTGATCACTACGCGAAGCTCCCGCCGCCGTTGCAGCTCGGCGATTCCACCAGGCTCGAGCAAGGCCAATGGGCGATCGCGATCGGCGAGCCGCTGCAACTCCAGCAGACCGTTACCGTCGGCGTGGTTTCGGCCTTCAACCGTTCCGAACCAATCCCGACGGAAAACGGCGGAGAGATCGATTTCAAGGGTCTCTTGCAGACTTCGGCGCCGATCAATCCGGGTAACTCCGGCGGTCCGCTGATCGATATGGACGGGTACGTCATCGGTATGAACCAATCCACCGTCAAGTCGGCGTACGCGCAAGGCATCGGTTTCGCGATTCCGTCGAACACGGTGCGCAGCGTCGTCGCGTCGCTGCAGCGCAACCCAGGCGCACATCAGGGCACGGATACCGGATTCCTCGGCATCTACATGGCCGAGCTGACCGCGGGCATTAAGAACCAGATCGGTTATAACGGCGGCAACGGCGTTGCGGTTCAGCAAGTATTCTCCGGCTCGCCGGCCGACCAAGCCGGGATTCAACCCGGCGACGTGATCTTGCAAGCCGACGGCAAGCCGTACGACAACATCAAGGACCTTCATAACTACATCGCCTCGAAGAAGCCGGGCGATACCATCCGGCTCAACGTCTGGTCGCAGGGCATGAAGAAGTTCGTGGCGATCAAGCTCGGCGAGACGCCGGCCGAACAGCCGGTCTCGCAAGAGCAGCAGGGGCAGGGGCAGGGTCAGGGCCAGCCGCCGGAAGATCAGCAGCCGTAAGTCCTTCGAGACGCGCGCCTGCGGCGCGCTCCTCAGGATGACACATAAAAAATACCTTACCGGCAAGCGCCGCTTCGACTCCGCTCAGCACAGGCTCCGGCGCGCTGTGTCATCCTGAGCGGAGCGCCCTGAGCTTGTTCGAAGGGCGCGGAGTCGAAGGACGACAGGAGGGGCCTGCAACCGCAGGCCCCTCAAAGTTGTTCTAGATTGCGAAACAACTTTAACCGCACTTCGGGTATGATGGTGCGGTATTCCAATCCGGCTTGCCCGTAAGCGGCAAGGCAACACCGTGGACGCGGCGGGGCTTCAACCTCGACTCAGAACCGCCGCCTTCGGTTAGCTGGTCCCGAGCGGTCGGATAATCTTTGAGAACGAGGTAAGAAGTCTCATGGCTAAGACGGTCGGTATCGACCTCGGCACGACCAACTCGGTCGTCGCCGTAATGGAAGGCACGCAACCGGTTGTAATTCCGAACGCCGAGGGCTCGCGTACGACGCCGTCGGTCGTGGCATTTACGAAGACCGGCGAACGGCTCGTGGGCCAGCTTGCAAAGCGTCAAGCGATCACCAATCCGGATCGCACGATCAGCTCCATCAAGCGCCACATGGGCGAAGGCGATTATCACGTGAAGATCGACGGCAAGGATTACACGCCGCAAGAGATCTCCGCGATGATTCTGCAAAAGCTCGTCAACGACGCGAGCAACTATTTGGGCGAACGAGTGACCAAAGCGGTCATCACGGTGCCCGCATACTTTAACGACTCACAGCGCCAAGCGACCAAGGACGCGGGAAAAATCGCGGGTCTCGACGTTTTGCGCATCATCAACGAGCCGACGGCGGCAGCGCTCGCCTACGGCCTCGAAAAGAAAGGCAACGAGACTATTCTCGTCTGGGATCTCGGCGGCGGCACGTACGACGTCTCGATCCTCGAAGTCGGCGACGGCGTCTTCGAAGTCAAAGCGACTAACGGCGACACGCATTTAGGCGGCGACGATTACGATCACCGCGTCGTCGAATGGCTCGTCGACCAGTTCCGTCGCGATCAAGGCATCGATCTGAGTAAAGATAAGCAGGCGATGCAGCGCCTCACCGAGGCGGCCGAGAAGGCCAAGATCGAGCTTTCCGCGGTCGTTCAGACCAGCATCAATCTTCCGTTCATTACGGCCGATCAAGAAGGTCCGAAACATCTCGACTACACGCTGACGCGCGCGAAGTTCGAAGAGCTCACCAGCGATCTGACGGATCGGTGTGTGGGTCCGTTCCGCAACGCGATTGCCGACGCGAAGCTCGACGTTTCTAAGATTGACGAGGTCATCATGGTCGGCGGCGCGACGCGCA
>DASXGO010000322.1:0-11479 GCA_036489055.1 Candidatus Cybelea sp.
CTCGCCGATTTCAGAAATTACGACCAGCTCGATCTTGCACCGTCTGCGGGGCTGAACGTTTTCGTCGGAGCGAACGCCCAAGGTAAAAGCAATCTTCTCGAGGGGATTGCAATGCTCGGCACGGGTAAGTCGTTTCGTACCTCGCGGGAGTCCGACACGATCCTGATGGGCTGCGACCGTGCAACGCTCCACGGCGAGGCGGTTCTGCGCGCAGGCGGCGTCGAGCTGGCATGCGCCGTCGAGCGGTCCGGACGCGGAACGCACAAGACCTATACGGTCAACGGCGGCAACGTACGCTACGCGGGCTACATCGGACACATGCGGGTCGTGACGTTCGTCCCGGCCGATCTTTTTTTGGCCGGCGGCACGCCGGCCGCGCGCCGCGCGTTCGTCAACATCGCACTTTCGCAGAGCGAGCCACGCTACTATCACGCCCTCGCGCGGTATCGTAACGTCGTGCAACAGAAAAATGCCCTGCTGCGCGGAGCGATCGAGCCCGATCCGGAGCTGCTCGAAACGTACAACCGAAGCATGGTCGAGGCGGGCACCGAGATCGTTCTGGCCCGCGCTGAGCTCGTTCGCGCGCTCGGGCACGAAGCGGCGCGAGCGCACGGGCGATTTGCCCCCGGCGAGGCGTTCGAGGTCATCTACGAGCCCAACGTGCCGTTCGAAACGCCGCAGCCCGACGTCGTCGCCGCAGCCTTCGAAGCGCGGCTGCGTCACTGCGCGGAGGCGGAGCGTCTACGCAAAAGTTCGATCGCGGGTCCGCATCGCGACGACGTCGGCCTGCTCCTCGACGGTCGCTCGCTGGCCGCGTACGGGTCTCAGGGCCAACAGCGGACCGCGGTGTTGGCACTGAAAGTCGCCGAGTATGCCGTGATGCGAGAACGTTCCGCCGAGGCGCCGCTGCTTCTGCTCGACGACGTCCTCTCCGAGCTCGACGAAGAACGCGCGGCCGCGTTCCTGCGCGAGATCGGCGAGTACGAACAGGCATTCATTACGGCCACGCACCTGCCGGTCGGATTGCCGGCCGGCGCGCAGATCGCACGCATTGCGGGTGCGCGCGTCGAAACGTATTCACTGTGTTAAAGCTCTCCGAAGCCCTCGCCGGTTGGCAACCGTCGAAAAGCGGTGCGCCGGCGGAACCGCTGCTGCTGCTCGAGGCCGGTTGGGAGCAAATCGTCGGCGCGAAGGTCGCACAGAACTCGCGTCCGGCTCGAATCACCGGTGGAACGCTGACGGTTACAACGCGCTCCAGCGCGTGGAGCCATCAGCTGAGTTTACTCTCCGAGCACGTGTTGCACGCCGTAGCAGCGCGCTTGCCGAACGCCGGCATTCGAGAGATTCGTTTCCGAGTCGGGCAAATCGCGGATTCCCGGCGACCGCAGCCACCCGCGCGCCGCTACGCAACGCGGCGCCCGTCGCCGGCACGCGGCGCCTCGGCCGACGCCTCCGAGGCGCTCGGGCGATTTCGCCGTGACGTTGAAGCTCACCGCAACATCCGGGCGTCTGCCGGCTGCCGCGAATGCCGGCGCTGCGGGGCGCTCGTTCCACCCGGCTCGGATCCGCTCTGCGCCGCTTGCTCCAACGCGCGCAGCCAGGAGCTGACTGCGGCGACCGGCAGGCTGCTCTTCGAAGCGCCGTGGCTGGGGTACGCCGGAACGGTCACGCTCGTGGATGGGTTACAGAAAGAAGAATACGAGCGAATCCGAAGCCAGTTGCTTGCACACTGGTGGCGGACGCTTGCGCGAGCGAAGGCGGCAAAGCGGCAGTCGCGCGACGGGCGCGAGCGGCTCGTTGCCAGCGCCTACGTCGTGCTGCAGAGCGGCCTTGCGCCCGAAGAGATCCTTCCGGTAACGGTCCGCAGCATTTTGGGCGACGAGCTGCACGACTTACTCTATGGCGAGGTTTGATGTCGACGAATTATACCGGCGAGCAGATTGAAGTTCTGCGGGGGCTCGAAGCCGTCCGCAAGCGCCCCGGCATGTACATCGGTAATACTGCGGAGCGGGGCCTGCACCAGCTCGTCTACGAGGCCGTCGATAACGCAGTCGACGAAGCCCTCGCCGGATACGCGCACAACGTAAGCGTCGTCCTTTACAAAGATGCGTCCTGTTCGGTTGAGGACGACGGCCGCGGCATCCCCATCGATATTCACGCGGAAGAACGGCTTCCAGCCGTCGAGGTCGTGATGACGATCCTGCACGCCGGCGCGAAGTTCGGCAAGGGAGGTTACAAAGTTTCCGGCGGTCTGCACGGCGTCGGCATCTCCGTGGTCAATGCGCTCTCGGAGTGGATGGTCACGCAGGTCAAGCGCGATGGTTTCGTATGGCAAATGAAATTCGAGCGCGGCATTACGGTGCAAAGGCTTAAGAAGATCGGAAAGACGGACGGAACCGGCACTCTGCAATGGTTCAAGCCCGATTCAGAGATGTTCGAAGTGACCGAGTTCCACTGGGACATCTTGCAGAAGCGTCTGCGCGAGCTGGCTTTCCTGAACCGAGGGCTTTCGATCACGCTGCGCGACGAGCGCGGCGACACGGTGCGCGAACGCAACTACACGTTTGACGGCGGCATCGTTTCGTTCGTCGAATGGCTCAACGAGAAGAAAGACCCACTCCATCCGATCATTTCGACGCACGCGGAACGCGACGGAGTCGACGTCGAGGTGGCCATGCAGTATACCGGAGCCTATGCCGATCAGATATTTTCGTACGCCAACAATATCGGCACGATCGAAGGCGGCATGCACCTTCAGGGTTTTCGGCAAGCGGTTACCAATGCGGTCAACTCGTACGCGCGTAAGCGCGGCATGCTCAAGGAATCCGACAGTTCGCTCTCGACCGACGACGTCGTCGAAGGTTTAACGGCGGTCGTCTCGGTGAAGCTGGCCGACCCGCAGTTCGAAGGACAGACCAAGACGAAACTCGGCAACGCGAGGGTTCGCAGTATCGTAGCCGGCCTCGTTGCGGAGCGATTGGAATTCTTTTTGGAAGAAAACCCTAAATATGCGCGCGCGATCATCGAAAAGTGCATGCAGGCACAGCGCGCACGCGACGCCGCGAAGAAAGCGCGCGATCTTTCGCGGCGCAAGAACGCGCTCGAAGGTTCGGGGTTACCGGGCAAGCTGGTCGACTGCAAGAACGCAAATCCATCCGAGAGCGAACTCTTCCTTGTCGAGGGCGATTCGGCGGGAGGCACTGCCAAGGGCGGGCGCGATCCGAATACGCAGGCGATTCTGCCGCTGCGCGGCAAGATTCTCAACGTCGAGAAGGCGCGTCTCGACAAAGTGCTGGCAAACGAAGAGATTCGCACGATGATCACGGCGCTCGGTACCGGTTTCGGCGACGAGTTCAACGTGGAGAAGCTCCGGTACCATAAGATCATCATCATGACCGATGCCGACGTGGACGGATCGCACATCCGGACGCTGTTGCTGACGTTCTTTTATCGGCAAATGCGTCCGCTGGTCGAAGAGGGACACGTCTACATCGCGCAGCCCCCGCTATACGGCATTCGCAAGGGCAAGCGGCAGTGGTGGGCGTTCACCGAGGCGGAGCTGAAATCGATCGTCGGTGGAGACGGCAAAGACTACGTGATTCAGCAGTACAAAGGCCTTGGCGAAATGGACGCCGAGCAGCTCGCCGAGACGACGATGGAAGTCGGAAACCGGCGGCTAAAGCGAATTACCGTTGAAGATGCGGTTGAAGCCGAACAAATTTTCACCGACCTCATGGGCGACAAAGTCGAGCCTCGAAAGCAGTACATCTTCGACTACGCAAAGAGCGTGAAGAACCTCGACCTCTAGGCCGCTTCCTTTAGAAGCTGCTTAGGGTGGCGGGGCCTTAGCGGAGCGGGGAGGTATAGAACCGCTAAGAGCATCACGTGCGCAAAGGTCTCGCGATCGGCCTGCTGGCCGCAGCCATCCTCATCTCCCTCGCGGTTGCGGTGCGCCACGAGCTATTGCGCTACGCGCTCCAAGGAGGCGCCGGCCTCGCGAGCGGCTATACAGTTCATATCGGGGAGCTGCACGTCGGCTGGGGTGGCGCGGAGCTTGCAAACATCACCGTCGGCGATACCGCCGCGCCGTTGCTCGCTGCGCGGCGCATCGCGATCCGCTACTCGCTTCGCGATCTGCTGCCGGGAAGCAGCCATCGTTTCGGTTTGCGCGCGTTGGAAATCGACGGTGCCAAGATAACGCTGATCCGCAATCGCGACGGAACTTTCAACGTCAAATTTCCCAGCGCCGGTGCGCCGGCACCGCAGCGTGCCAATAGCGTTCCGCTGCGGTTTGTGGTGCGCGTGCGCGATTCCGAGGCGGTTCTCAAAGAGCCTTCGGCCTACGATCCGAGCGCAAAGGAGCTGCGGGTCCGCGACATCGCGCTGGATGGATCGATCGATACCGCCGCGGTAACGCAATACCGCGGGAAGGGTGCCTTCAAAGGGGCGCGCGACGAGCCGTTCACCGTCGTCGGAACCGTCGATGCGATTAGGGGATTCGCAATGCATCGGGCACGGGCTGCCGTGTTTCCGGCACGCGCGCTTGCAAACTACTTCGCCGACACGCCGGCGGTTCGCATTCAAGGCGGCGAGGCCCGCAACTTCGACGCGCGGCTCTACGCTCTAGGCGTAACGCCGGAGGAGCCGCCCGCGTATCACGTCAGCTTGAGCCTCGACGTTCGCGACGCACGCCTGGCACTCCAAACGCTCGCGACGCCGGTCGAACGGCTGCGCGCGCATTTGCAGGTCGTCGACAACGCCTTCTTCGTGCGCGGCGCGACCGCCGTGCTGGGCGGTCTTCCGCTGACCATCGACGGTGGCGCGTATGATTTCACCGCCGCGCTCACCGGTCACGCGCGGCTGCGTATCGGTGTGCGCGGAAGCGGCGATCTGTCGACCCTGCGGCGTGCCTTCACGTTCGCCGCCGATCAGCCCATTTCGGGGCCCGCGCAGTTGGGCGTGTTGGTTAACGGCGGCATCGACGATCCGGTGATCATCGCGCACGTCACGGCCGCCCGGGCGTGGTATCAGGCACTTCCATTCAGAGGCCTGAGCGCGCGCGTCGTCTATCACTCAAACGTCGTTGCGCTCGCGCCGCTGCGCGTTTCTTACAGCGGAATCTCGCTTGGGGTCGACGGCACGATGCGGATCGGGCCGCCGCTGCACTCTCAATTCGCGGTGCACATCAGCGGGCCGGCGAACCGTCTGCCGTATCTCGACGAGATGCTGGGTGACGAGCCGTTCGTGGTCGACGCCGCCGTCACGGGCAACGATTTGCTTTTCCGAGTAGTCGGCAGCGCCGCATCCGCACGCGCCGTTTCGCGCCTCGCCGCGCTGTATGAAATGAATTCAAACGGGACGGCGGTCGTTTCGCCGTTTTGGTTCCATACCGAGCGCGGCGACTTCGACGGGGGCTACGTCCTCGACCGTCCGCACGCCACGAGTGGATTTTGGATGCTTGCCAAGGGGCTTCGCATGCGCGCGACGACCTACCGGACCTTTCCGGGCATCACGCTCCCCGAAATGCCGCCGATCGATGCGCGGTCGGTCGACGCGACGCTCGCCGGCGGCGGCGCCGGAAAGGGGGTCGTCATGGCCGGCGTCCTGGGCGGGAGCGACGCAAAAATTACCACCGTGAGGTTCGACCGAATCGATGCGGCGTTCGGCGGTACGATCCAAAGTGCGGCGGTCAATCGTCTGCGCGCGACGGGTCCGTGGGGACGCTTCGACGGCCATGGCGGTTTTTCGTCGCAGCAGTTCGTCGCTTTCGGGAGATATCGCGGAAGCTTCGAAGGACTGCAGCCGTTTTTCGGCAGCGGCCTGACCGGACACGGCCCGATCGCCGGTACCGTCGGCGTCGGAATCGACGCCAAACGCATCATCGTCCAGGGCGTGGACTTGTCGATGCCCGGGTCGACCCTGCGCGACGTCCCGATCGATCGTGCGAGTTTGACGCTCGCGATCGAAGGAGATCGTTTGCGAATCTATACGGCGAAAGCCCGCGCGGCGGGTGGCGACGTCGTCGCGGCGGGAACGTTTGCTCTCACACCTTCCGCAGCATCGCATGGTGCGAATTCGGTTGCGCTCGTCGCGAAGCAACTCAAGGCGGTCCAACTGCGCGGCATCGGTTTGCCCCTCGATTCCGGAACGCTCTACGCCACCGGTAATTTGGCCGCGGGCTCGCCGATTCCGACCTTCGACGGCGCGGTTGCCATAGACGGTGGACGCCTGTTGCACTTTCCCTTGACTGGAAACGGAAACGTTCGCGTCGCCGGCAATGCGGTCTCGCTTCGTCGAATCCTCGGCGAACTCGGCAGCACCTACGCAAACGTGGACGGTACGATCGGCGATTTGACCTCGGGCGCCCCGGCTTACGCGCTCGATGCCACCGTCGGAGCCGCGCAGATCGCGCCCGCACTGCACACGTTCGGGCTTTCCAACTACATGACCAACGGAACGTTCAACGCACGGTTGCACATCGCAGGAAGAAGCACGGTGCCCAACGTCAGCGGGCACATCGGCGTGCCTGCCGGCGACGTGAACGGGTTACCGTTCATTGACGGAAGCGCGATGCTCGCCGCCGATCCGCAGGGAGTCACGATGCACGAGGGATCCGTGCTGGTCGGAAGTACCGCGACCTCGTTTGCGGCGGTTGCGCGACCGGAGACGAGCGCGATCGACATCGATGCCCCGCACGCCGACCTGTCGGATTTCAATAACTTTTTCGATACGGGCGATACGCTCGACGGCGATGGAAGTATCAAGCTCGCTGCTTCGGCCCAAGGCTCGCACCTCACGTCGAGCGGGAACATCGACGTACGGGCTCTGCGCTACCGTAATTTACCGATCGGCGATACGAAAGCGATGTGGTCGAGCGCGCGCGGCCGTATCACCGGATCGCTCGGCGTTGGCGGCAGCGAGGGAATGCTGCGCGCTCGTGGTTCCATCGCGTTGGCGCCCTCCTCGGCGTGGCAGTCGATGCTCCTGAACTCGCGTTACGATCTCGGAGGCAGCATCGACTCGCTCAATCTCTCGTTGTGGCTTCCGGCGCTCGGCATGCAGGGGCTTCCGATCACCGGCCGAGCCTCGGGTAACGCAACGATCCACGGTCGCTATCCCGACATCGCAGTCCGCGGCAGCGCCCGCGTCGTGGGAGGCGCCCTCGGCCCTCTCACCCTGGATCGCGCCGATACGACGCTTCATTCTGCGGGCCGGCGCGTCGTGATCGATCGCGCCGAGATGGCGACGTCCGCCTTTTCCGCTTCAGCCTCCGGAACGCTCGGCCTGGGCCCGAACGATCCGCTTGACGTGAGCGTGCATGCGTCGACCGATCGTCTCGCGCAACTCGTCTATAACATTGCGCAGTTCCGAGTCCCGATACGCGGTGCGTTCGAAACGACGCTCAACCTGCGAGGAACGTATAAAGCGCCGACGATTTCGGCTGGTTTTGACGGGAGCAACGTCGTCGCGTACGGCCTTCCGATTGCGTCGCTCTTCGGCGAAGTGCACGTCGAGCGCAAAGCGCTCGTCCTCTCCAATGCCGGAGCAACGTTCGCGCGCGGTGAGGCGACGTTGGCCGGTTCACTTCCACTGCAGCTCTCGCCGCTTCGATTCGCGGCGCCCGATCAGCCGATCAACTTCGACCTCGACGTCATCGGCCTCGATCCGGGAATCTTTAACGAAATGCTGGGCTCGGCGAGCAAGCTCAGCGGCTCGATCGACGCGCATTTGGGGTTATCCGGTACGGTTCGCCAGCCCGTCGCCGTAGGACGCGTCAGCCTCACGAACGGATCGTACGTCAGCGATCTCGAGCGCTCGCAAATTTCGCAAATCACAGGTGCGCTCGTCTTTAATCATACGAGTGCATCGCTTGAAAATCTGTCGGCGCGCTTTGGGAACGGCGTCATTCGCGCTTCCGGCACGGCGCAATTCCCGAACGGGCCTTCGGCGGCCGGCGTGACGTTGGCGCTACGCGGGTCCGCACACGGCGCACAGCTCGATCTTCCGGCGTATGGAAACGGAACGCTCGACGGCGCGATCTCGCTCGTGAAGCATCCCTCGGGCAACGCACTCCTTTCCGGCAACGCAACCTTGAGCAACGCAACGCTGGCGTTCGCCTCCTTCCTGCGGATGGCCCAAGCATCGGACGGCACCAGCCCACCGCTTCCGCTCGATTTCGACTTGCGCGCCGTTGCCGGAAGGAACGTGCGCGTGCGCGGCAGCGGCTATGGCGCGGGGCTCGATATCGGCGTAGCAGGTTCGGTCAACTTGGGTGGAACGCTGGCCGCACCGAAACTCGACGGCACCTTTGCATCGACGGGAGGAACGCTAACCTATTTCGATCGCGCGTTTCGCGTGCAGGAGGGAAGCGTCCGCTTCAATCCCAGCGACGGCGTCCTTCCTACGATCCGCGCGGTCGCCACGACAACCGTCGTGAACCCCGACCCGGACCGCGCCCGTAACCCATACGGAAGCGTCCAGGTGACAATTCGCGTCGACGGTCCGATTCCGAATCTGCGCTTTGCCCTGGAGTCGAATCCCCCGGGATACAGCCAGGAACAAGTCCTGAGCCTCATCGCACCGTTTGGCGGCTTCGTCGGGGGCATCGGCTACACACGGCAAGGAATGCTCGCGCAGCAGACGCCAAGCGGGATCACGCCCTTTGGCACCGTCTCGCCGATTCCCAACGGCGGCGGATTGGCGCAACGAAGCACCATCACGGTCGGGCAAGAAGCATTCAATCTGCTCAACGCCCAGTTTACCGCGGGCTTGTTATCGCCGCTCGAGACGACGCTTGGCCAAGGGCTCGGACTGTCGAGCATCAACCTCACCCTCGGCTACTATGGAAATGTAGGCGTTACCGCGAGCCGGCTGCTTGGCAGGTACGTGACCCTCGTGTACGCGGTCACATTCGGCATTCCGCAGACGCAATCGTTTGGGCTCACCCTCGCGCCGAATCCGGACGAATCCGCAACGCTCAGCTTTTACACCCAGAATGGCCCAACCAAGCTCTTCCAAACGCCGAACGGTCCGACGGGATTTGGGACGAGTTATCTCCAAACCGAACCGCTAATCGGAAACACCGGATTCAGTCTTACGTATCAACGTCATTTCTGGTGATCGCACTTTTCGGCGCTCGCTTCATTAAACGCACGTTCAGGCTTGCGCAACGTGCCAGGACACGGGCGGAGCCGGGCGGAACAGGGCGACCCGGGTCGGCGGCCCCCTCGCTCGCACGAGCCGCTGAGGCCGCAACGGGAGCTCCTGAATAAATTGAGGACGACTTTTTTCACATGATCTTCGATCCGGCGCGGCGCGGGGGGCCGTTACAAAGGTACGTCGCAGCGCTCGCGCTGCTCGCGACGAGCGTGTTGGCCTTGAGCCCGGCGTCCGCGGTCTGGGCTGACGGGCCCAAGATCGTCTCGGTGGACGTGACCGGTAATCTCCACGTGCCGACGCAGGTCATCATGTCGGTCGTGGCGTCGCGTCCCGGACAGCCGTACGATCCGAAGGTCGTGCAGCAAGATCTCGCGCGGATCAACGCGCTGGGATACTTCGCGGATATCGCCCCCCCGCTGATTCGGCAGCGGCCGAACGGGATCGCGATCACTTATCGGGTCGTCGAAAATCCGGTGCTCACCAAAATCGACTTTACCGGTAACCAAAAGGTCCCAAGCGACACGCTGGCGGCGCTGATGGACCTCTCGGTCGGTCAAGTATTTAATACCAACACGTTCAAGCAAGACGTGCTGAAGATCAACAACTATTACGAGCGCATCGGTTACGGCGGTCAGGTGCCGACCCACGTAAAGGATATCAATCTCGACTCGAAGACCGGCGTGTTGACCCTGACGATTCAGGAAGGCCTAGTCGTCAAACAGATCATCATCGGCGGCGATCCGATTTTTCCGCCGCCGTTCCTGCTTACGCATCTGACGCTCAAGCCCGGAGGCATTTACTCCGATGCCGTGCGCGACGCCGACTACAAGGCGCTGCAGAAGCTGTACGAAGACCACTTTCATCTGGAGATCGGCAATTTCGAAGGTGGAATCGTCCCTTCGTCGATCGACCTGACGGAGGGCACGGCCGACGTTAAGTACGACATCTACGTGGCCCGGATTGCGGTCGTAGAAATTACGGGCAACACGCGAACGAAGGACCAGGTCATTCGTCGCGAACTGCGCGAGCATCCGGGCATGGTCCTCAACACCGACGGCATCAAGCGGGATTACGAGCGGCTTCAGGCCCTCAACTTCTTCTCGAAGGTCGAGCCCGACGTCAAGCCGGGTCCCGATCCGAAGAAGCCGCAAGACGTTACGCTCGTATGGCACGTCACGGAGCAGCGCACCGCGACGGCATCGGTCGGCTTCGGTTACTCGGGTGGGCTAACCGGTCTCGGTCTGTACGCGACGCTGGGCTTTTCCGACAACAACTTGCACGGCACCGGCAACTCCGGGTCGCTGCAATTCGAGGAGGGCGCCCGCGCGGGAATCGCTCAGCTTTCGCTCTCGGTTCCGTATCTCGGCAACACCCCGCAGGGTCAGCGATACACGGCGGGCGGACAGATCTTCGCCAACCACACGACTTACTATTATCCGGTCTACGCGATCTCGGGGTCCGGAACGGCCGTGAAGAGCGGTTCGCAGGTTCCGATTCCGGTAACGCTCTATTCCAGCACGAATACGGCATTGGTTTCGGGCGTCAACGCGACGAGCGTCTCGAGCAGCAACGGCGCATCGGCGAATATCGGGCGGCGCCTCAGTGACTACACGATTCTTTCCCTTGCCGTGACCGGTGAGCGCATACGGTATAACACCACCGTGCCGGGTCCGTACTACTTCCAAGGAAATCAGCCGAACATCTTCGTCGGCCCGACTCCCGGACCGATCAATTCGACGCCACAGAACTACGGCGGATCGTTCGGAATTTCGGCATCGTCCATCGCGAACGTGAATACCGGCAACCCGTACAATCTCGCGACGACCGGACTGAGCCTGCAGACCATCACGCTCGACGATCCCTTCAACCCGCGCAGCGGCGTCCACGCTCTCTTGAACGCGATCTACTCGGCGCCGGCGATCGGATCGAACTTCCGTTTCACGCAGACGACGCTGGACCTCGCGAAGTTCTTCCCCATACTCAGGGATGCCACGCTGGGAGTTCACGGCGCCGCCTATAACTCCACCGGAGTGATTCCGCCGAGCTCGCTCTTCACGTTTTCCGATCAGCAGATGCGCGGTTACAATCAGGTGTTCTACGCTACCAATGCGTTCCTCGGGCAGATCGAGCTGCGCCAACCGGTCGCGCTCGACCGGCGGATAACGTTGGCACTCTTCGTCGACGAGCTCGACTATCATATCCGTGGCGCGTATCCGCTGCTGGATCCGTACACGAACCGGATCACCGGCTACCCGGCCGATTGGGCGCTGTACGGGGACGCAGGATTTGGCGTTCGCTTCGACGTGCCGCAGCTGGGGTT
>DASXGO010000374.1:0-6142 GCA_036489055.1 Candidatus Cybelea sp.
GGACGGCGATTCCCGGCGTTGGATGGTTCGTCATCAAAGTGGCGTGCTTCATGTTCTTCTATATGTGGCTGCGAGCGACGCTGCCCCGTTTGCGTTACGATCGGCTGATGGCCTTCGGATGGAAGGTGCTCATCCCGATTGCGACGCTGAACTTACTGGGCACCGCGATCATCGTGGCGTTCCGAGGTTAACGATGGCGACGCGTAAACGGCTTTACAACGTAGGGGCGATTCTGAAGGGGCTTTCGATCACGTTCGGTTTCATGTTCCGCCGGCGGCCGACAATTCAATACCCGTCGGTGAAGAAGCAGCACGCGCCTCGCTTTCACGGATTGCACGAGCTTCGCCGCTACGGCGACGGTAAAGAGCGCTGCATCGGCTGCGAGCTCTGCTCTAGCGTCTGTCCGGCAAACGCGATAACCGTCATCGGCGCGGAGAACTCCGCGGAGGAGCGGCGGTCGCCGGGCGAGCGTTTTGCCGCGCGCTACGAGATCGACGAGCTGCGCTGCATCTTCTGCGGGATGTGCGAAGAGGCGTGCCCGACCGACGCGATCGTGTTGACGCCGCGCTTCGAGATGTCGGATTACCGTCGCGGCTCGTTCATCTACGACAAAGATCGCCTGCTCGTACCGCCCGAGGCCGGCGTCGGAACGGCGCCCGACGATCGGCCGGGCGGAATCCCGGGCGACCTCGGCCGCGTCGCCGCGATCAAATCCACTACCGACGTCGCGCGCGGGTATTCGGCAACGTGGCGCGGCGAGATCCTGATCAAACAGCGCAAAGGCCTCACGCTGGTGAAGCCGGGTGACTGACCCTTCGACTTCGCTCCCTACGGTCGCTCCGCTCAGGATGACAGCATCGTGATTGAGTTTTGGATACTAGCGGTCATTCTGGTCGTTAGCGCGGTTTGGACGATCGCTGCGAGCAAACCGGTGTACAGCGTCGTCGCGCTGCTGCTTAATTTTGCTGCGCTCGCGGTGCTCTACGTCACGCTCTCCGCCGAGTTTCTGGCGGTCATTCAAATCATCATCTATTCCGGCGCCATTTTGGTGCTGTTCGTCTTCGTGATCGCGCTGCTCAGCAGCGGCGTTGCACCGTTTAACATGGGCCCGAATCGTTTGCCGAAGATCTGGGTGCCGGGTGCCGTCGTCGTACTCGTCTCGCTGGGATTTTTGGTTTATGCGGTCTCGCAGGCGGTTCCGGTTCCGACGCGGCCGCCAAACGGCCCAGCCGGCGCCGCAAACGTATTCGGAAGCGTGGGCGACTTTGGAACCGCGCTGTTCACGGTTCAGTTGCTACCCTTCGAAGTCACGGCGCTGATTCTGATGGTGGCCGTGATCGGCGTCATCACGCTCGGCGGCGCGCAGATGCACGATGCGGTGCCCCGCGACGAGCGCAAAGTCGAACGTGCCATGCGCGAGGCGATCCTGCGCGAGGGAGCGGACTGATGGCCGTCTCGATCGACCACTACGTCGGCCTCGCGGCGGTCATTTTCTTCATCGGCGTCATCGGAGTGATCGTCCGCCGGAATCCGCTTATCATGTTGATGAGCATCGAGCTGATGTTCAACGCCGCAAACCTGCTCTTCATCGCGTTTGCGCGCGTCTGGCTGCACAACGCCGGCCACGTCTTTGCGTTTCTGGTAATCACGGTTGCCGCCGCCGAGGCCGCGATCGGGCTGGCGATCATCGTAACGACCTTCGGCCCCGAGCGCTACGTCGACGTCGACGACGTACGGGCGCTGCACGGCTAACGTGCCGCATCATCTGCTCGGCGTCCCGGGTTCCTATCCGCTCGTCGTAGCGCTCTGGCTACTTCCGCTTGGGGGAGCGATTATCTGTTGGGCCTTTGGGCCGCGTCTGCGGACGCTCGCGGGGTGGCTCGCGTCGGGACTGGTCGGCGCATCGTTCGTGCTGGCGGCGCTCTCCTGGAGTGCGGCGACGCAGACGGCGGCCGGCGCGCTCGGCGCAAGTCAAGCACTCGGGTCGTGGCTGCCGGGCTTCGACTTCGGACTTTTGCTCGATCCGCTTTCGCTGATCTGGACCTTCATTATCACGGGCGTCGGATTCTTGATCGTCTTCTACTCGACCGGCTACATGGAAGGCGATCGCGCGTACGCGCGCTTCTTTGCGTACATGAGCTTCTTCGTCTTTGCGATGTTGACGCTCGTGCTTTCGGACAACTGGGTCGGGCTGCTCGTAGGCTGGGGGCTCGTCGGCCTCGCGTCCTATTTCTTGATCGGCTTTTGGTTCGAGCGCCCCTCGGCCGTCGCCGCTGCACGCAAAGCCTTCGTCATCAACGTCGTCGGCGACGCCGGCATGATGTTTGCCATCTTTTTAATTGTGGCGAACGTCCACTCAATCGGCTTTGGCGACCTATTCGCGTCCGCCGGGGGCTTAAGCTCGACGCTGCTCTTTTGGATCTGTGCGACGCTCTTCATCGGTGCCATCGCCAAGTCGGCACAGGTGCCGCTGCATACCTGGCTGCCCGACGCAATGGAAGGCCCGACGCCGGTCTCGGCGCTCATTCACGCGGCCACCATGGTCACCGCCGGCGTCTATCTCGTCGCGCGCTCTGCGCCGCTCTGGGACCACAATGCCGAGGCACGGCTTCTGGTGGGGGCGGTTGGAGGCATAACGGCCCTCGTCGGGGCGATTCTCGGCACCGCGCAATGGGACATCAAACGGATTCTCGCCTACTCGACGATGTCGCAGATCGGCTACATGATCATGGCGGTCGGCGTCGGCGCGTACGAAGGCGGCATCGCGCTCTTCTTCACGCACGCGTTTTTCAAGGCGCAGCTCTTTCTCGGCGCCGGTCTCGTGATTCATGCGCTCAATAACGAGCAAGACGTGCGCCGGATGGGCGGCCTTTGGAAGAAGATGCCTTTCGCGTTCTGGGTGATGCTGACGGCAGTGCTCGCGATCACCGGGGTGCCCGGATTCAGCGGCTTCTTTTCTAAGGACGAAGTGATTTACGGCGACCTGCAGTTCGGTCATCCGGTGCTCTTTGCGATCAGTGCTTTGACGGCCGGAATCACGGCCTACTACATGTTCCGGATGCTCTTCATCGCGTTCTTCGGCGAGTATCGGGGCGACGTCGATCACGCCCATGCTCCGGGTTGGAAGATGAACGTTCCGGTCGCAGTTCTCGTCGCTCCGAGCGTTGCGATCGGCGCGGCGCTGCTGAGCGGCGGCGACAACTCACCCTGGACGCGGTTTTTCGCATCGCAGTTCGGCAGGGAAGTGGCGGCGATTGAAAGCCACCGGCCGCCCGCGATTTCGGAAGGCTTTACGTCGGGTATCGTATTTGCGCTCGTCCTCATCGGCTTTGCGATCGCATGGTGGCGTTACGCCTCGGCCGGCGCTCAAAGTAAGGCGGTCGAGCGGCTGGAACGCGAAACGCGCGCGATGCCGCAAGTTCTCGTTCATCTCTTCTATGTCGACGACGCGATCCAACTGCTGGTCGTTCGTCCCGCGCAGCGCCTCGGCGCGTTCTTCGGCGCGCTCTTCGATCCGCACGTTATCGATGGTGCCGTGCGCGACGTCGCCTTCTGGGCGCGCTGGCTTGGCGCGCTCGTTCGATCGTTCCAAACCGGCTTGCTCCGTGCGTACGCGCTGATCCTAGTCTTCGGAGCGACCTGCTTTATCGTCTATTACGCATTTGCCGCGGGGGCGCTACGCTAACATGGCGCTGCTGCCGATTACTATTCTGCTGCCGCTCGTCGTCGGGGCGTTGCTCTACGCGTTGCCGTCCTTCGACTCCGCTCAGGACAAGCTGGCGGGGAGGCTATCTCGGGCGATCGGCACGCTCGCCGCCATTGCGACCTTCGCCATGCTCGTCGTCGAGCGCGACGCGCAGTGGAGCGTGCGATGGCTGGCGCGCCCGTTTACCGCGGCCTTCCATTTCGGCACGACGCCGGTCGCGTTCTGGATTGCACTGATGCTCGCGCTCTGCACCGCGTGTGCGATCGCGACGACGCGCGTCGCGCGGACGCGCGATTTCGTCGCCCTGCTTCTCATGCTCGAAGGCACGATGCTGGGGCTCTTCCTCGCGCGCGACCTGCTCGTCTTCGCGCTCTTTTGGGACCTCATGCTGCTGCCGGTCTTCTTCGGGCTGCTCAACTGGGGCGAGCATCCCACGACGGCATGGCGCTATTTCATCTATAACTTTGCCGGCGGCCTGACGCTGCTGCTGGCCACGGCGGCCTTCGGCGTCATCTACGGCTCGACCGACGTTATCGGACGGGCCGGGACGCCGCTCATCGGCGCCTGGGCGCCATGGATCTTCGCGGGTTTCGTCTTTGCGTTCTTGGTCAAGACGCCGGTCTGGCCACTGCACACGTGGATGCCGCCGACCTACAGCGGCTTGCCGCCGCCGATGGTTGCCGTTGTCTCGGCCGTGCAGTCGAAGGCAGGCCTCTACGGCTTGCTCGCCATCGTGCTGCCGCTGCTGCCCCATTACCTACGCCAATATGCCCTGCCGTTGATGGTGCTGGCCGCCGTCTCGCTGATTTACGGCGCCCTCGTAGCGTTGGTGCAGAACGACGCGAAACGCGTCGTCGCGTATTCGTCGCTCTCGCATTTGGGGCTTATCGTGGTCGCGATCGCCTCGATGAATCCGCTCGCGCTCAAGGGTGCACTCGTATACATCATCGCGCACGGGCTCTTTTCCGCTGCGCTCTTCATGGTTTTGGGTTTCGTCGAAGAGCGGGAAGAGACGCGATCGCTGCTTCGGCTCGGCGGATTGGGATGGAAGAATCCACGCCTTGCCGGCGCGCTCTGCATCGCAGCCCTCGCTGCGCTCGGATTACCGGGCCTCGCCGGATTCGTCGGCGAGCTCGTGATCTTAATCGGCGTCTATCAGGCCGGCTACACGTGGCCGGTCGTCGTCGCGCTCATCGCAATCATACTCGCGTCGGCCTACCTCATTAGACTCTACCAAGACGTCATGAACGGCCCGGAGGTGGAGGATCTCCCCGTTCGCGCCGATCTCTCGTGGGTGGAGGGACTCGCGGTCGCTCCAATCTTAGCCGCACTCGTCGCGCTCGGGGTCGACCCCGCGCCGTTGCTTCGCCTATGACGCTGCCGTTCGGCCACGCCGACTGGTCGGCCGTCCTGCCGGTCTCCATCGTGGCGGTCACGGCGCTCGTAGTTTTGATCGCCGATTTCTTCGCCGGTCAAAACGGTCAACGCTACGTTTCCATCATCATCGGATTCCTCGGTACGATCGCGGCCGGCTATTTTGCGGCGCGTCAGTTCGGTCACAACTACGACGCGTTTTTCGGCGGGTTCATGGCCGGTGGGTTCGCAACGGTCTTCCAAGAGATTATCTTGATCGCAGCGGCCGGGTCGTTGATCTTGTACGGAACGATCGGCGCGTCACAGCGCGTCGCAGGGATGACCGCGATCATGCTTTGGAGCGCGTCCGGCGCCATGTTGATGGCAGGCGCCGCGAACCTCATGATGATTTTCTTAGGACTCGAGTTGCTGTCGCTAGGCCTCTACGCTCTCTGCGCTGCGGTCGACCGCAAGACCGCGCGTGAGTCGGCACTCAAGTATTTGATCTTGAGCTCGACGGCGAGCGGGTTCCTGATCTTCGGCTTCGGCCTGCTGTTCGGTGCCACCGGGAGCATCCGGCTCGCCGACCTCGTGAATCCCAACGTCATGTCGACGCCCTACTTTTGGATCGGCGCCGGAATGTTTCTCATCGGCATCGTCTTCAAGCTGAGCCTCGTTCCGTTCCACACCTGGACGCCCGACGTCTTCGAGGGCGCGCCGCTGCCCGTCACCGCGTTCATGAGCGTCGCGACGAAGGCAGGAACGCTCGCGGTCTTTGCGCGCTTCATCTACGCTGCGCTGCCGCCCCAAACGGCGGACGGTCTGCTGCTTCCGGTCTGGATCGTCGCTGGAATTTCGATGATTGCCGGCAACGTCGGCATGCTGGCGCAAGAAAACCTCAAACGCTTGCTCGGCTATTCGGGCGTGGCTCAAATCGGCTATATTTTGGCGGCGCTTGCCGGCGGAACGCCGTTGGGTTTGCGGTATGCGCTGTACTATCTCGTTGCGTACGCTTTCATGAACTTAGGCGCGTTTGCGGTTGCGGCCGCGATTTCGGGCGACGACGAAGAGGGCGCGCTCATT